>PKSW01000395.1 GCA_002869465.1 Marinilabiliales bacterium | reverse complement strand
TTATTTACAATATTAAAATTGTAGATATTGCTAATGCTGTCTGCACCGTATTGCTGGTATAATGAGCCCCTGGCCCGTAATATGGTAGCTTCAAAATCACCCCTGATCATGAACAGAACTGCTACAAAAAAGATCAGTAAGGTCAGCACAACAGAATACGCAATAGACCTCGGATTGAAAATCTTATGTTTTCCAGTTTCAATGCCTTCTTCCGAGTCATAACGGATCAGTCCGCGTGGTTTATTCACTTTATCCATTGCACTGTCGCAGGCATCCATGCAGGCTGTGCAATTGATGCATTCCATTTGGGTACCGTTACGGATATCGATTCCGGTAGGGCAGACGATAACACATTTATTACAATTAATACAATCGCCTGCATTGGCATCCCTGTTTTTTGAGAGGGGTATTCTTGGCTCGCCCCTTTTATAGTCGTAGCCAACAATGATTGATTTTCTATCAATTAATACACTCTGTAATCTTCCATACGGGCAGGCAATGGTGCATACCTGCTCGCGAAAGAATGCGAAAACAAAATAAAAAACACCTGCAAAAATCACCAGGCCAATAAAACCGCCTAGGTGGGCTAAAAGTCCTTCGGCGAAGTAATTAAATAAGGCATCTACACCAATTATATATGCAAGAAATGTGGATGCCGTTATCAATGCGATAAGAAAGAATATAACATGCTTTAGTGTTTTCTTTGTAATTTTTTCGGTATTCCATTTTTGCCTGTCGAGTCGTTTTTGTGCCGAATAATCGCCTTCGATCAAATATTCAATCCGGCGAAATACAAACTCCATAAAAATGGTTTGTGGACATACCCAACCACAAAATAATCGTCCGAAAATAACAGTGAACAATACAATGAAGACCAATATAGTTATGAACGTCAGCAATATGAGGTGAAAATCCTGTGGCCAGAAAATAACACCAAAGATGATGAATTTCCTTTCTATAATATTAAAAAGCATGATGGGCTCACCATTGAATTTGATAAATGGTCCTGCATAAAAAATTAAAAGCAGGATCATGGCTAAAATTCGTCGACGGTCGAAATAGGCGCCTGCCGGTTTTTTTGCATATACCCATTTTCGTTTTCCCTGGCTGTCAACAGTGGTTAAACTATCCCTGAAATAGGTGGTTTCTTTTGTTTCTTTCTTTTGATCCATCCCGATCGTAATTTATGGATTTATGTACCTATATAACTTATTGTCTTCGACCTAAAAGTTCAGAAGCCGGATTTCATTCCGGCTTCTGTTATACGAAATTAATTCAATCATCCATGTTAATACTCTTTTCCTTGAGGTGCTTTAGGTGTTGCTGGTGTCGATCCCTGAAGTTCAACAAGAATATAACTTACCACTTCAAGTCGTTTTTGTTCAGAAAGCTGATCTTTATATGGGATCATCCCTTTTTCAATAACACCGGTTTCAACAATTTTGTATAAATCTTCAACTGTATTTCCGTGTATCCAGTAATTGTCCGTCATGTTTGGGCCAACCAGTCCGCCACCATCTACCAAATGGCAAACGGCACAAATCTTATCCCAGGTTTCCTTGCCGCTGGCCAGTGATGTTTCATCTTCCAACACAACCACTTCAAAAGCGGCAGCACCTTCAGGAGCCGCCGGTTTGGCATTTTCTAAATTTTCCATTTCATTAGCATATTCCCGGTATTGAATTAGGTCGTCAGAACGAAATACAAAAAGACGGATGCTGTATACTACTGCAAATACGATGGTCAGATAAAAAAGCCATTTCCACCAGGGTGGCAGATCATTATCCAACTCCCTGATGCCATCATAATCATGATCCTTGATAAGCTTTTCGTTGGTGAGTGTATCATATTCATAATCTTCATTATGATACTGATTTTCATTTTCTTTAGCCATATTTTCTCTTATTTAATATTTCAGGTTAAATGATTTTCATCATGCAGATCCGTATGCTTATCGAGTGGCAGATTTTTCATTTCCTCCATATGTTCTTTATCTGCAGTTAACACCATAAAGCCAACAACGATAAAAAAGATAAAAAACAGCAATAGTGAAATGATCGGATATATTTCTATACCTGCTATTTGTTCCAAAGTATGCGAAACGATCTTCATGATTTATGAATTACAGATTAACTTTGCTTAATCACTATATACATCAGTACCGAGTCGTTGCAGATAGGCGATCAGAGCAATGATCTCTTTATTGTCATTAGCTTCAATGCCGCCAGCACGCAGTCCTTCGCCGATCTTTTTAGCCTGAGCCTGTAAATCAGCTACTGCCTGTTCGGCAAAACCATCAGGATAAGGCACACCCATTTGTTGCATGACCTCAATCTTCTTTTTCGTGTTACTGATATCAAGATCATTTTCTGCGAGCCACGGATATGGAGGCATGATGGATTCGGCATTCAACTTTTGCGGATCTATCATATGGTTATAATGCCACGAATCGGGTTTGTAATTGGGCAATGATTTTACACCAATTCTTGCCAGGTCAGGTCCGGTTCTCTTCGAGCCAAACTGGAACGGATGATCATACACCGTTTCGCCTGCTTTGGTGTATTCGCCATATCTCTCCGTTTCACTGCGGAAAGGCCTGATCATTTGCGAGTGGCAAGTATAGCAGCCTTCTCTTATGTAAATATCCCTTCCTTCCAATTCAAGAGGCGTGTAAGGTTTTACATTGCTAATGGTCGGCACATTGGTCTTAACCAGATACATAGGAATAATTTCTATCAATCCGCCAATTAATACGGCAACAAGTGCCAGTAAGGTAAACTGAATGGGCTTGCCTTCCAGTTTCCTGTGCCAGCCTTCTTTTTTATCTGAATGTGCTTTTTCAATGCCTGGAGCCTCGTCCTCTTCGTAACGCACGAAACTGCCGGCAACAGAGGTTTTAACTATATTATAAACAAACAGCAGCATACCTATAAAGTACAATGAACCACCGAATGCCCGCAGATAATACATGGGTAATATCTGAGTAACTGTTTCCAGGAAATTCGGGTATGCCAGGTAGCCATCTGCTGTAAATTCTTTCCACATCAATGCCTGTGTAAACCCTGCAAAATATAGGGGTATAGAGAAGAACAACATACCGAGAGTAGCAATCCAGAAATGTGTGTTCGCTAGTTTAACTGAGAATAATTTCGTGTTGAATAATCGGGGCACCAGCCAGTAGATCATACCAAATGTCAGCATACCATTCCAGCCGAGCGTACCAATATGAACATGTGCAATAGTCCAGTCGGTAAAGTGGCTCAATGCATTCACAGTTTTAAGGGATAGCATAGGACCTTCAAACGTGGCCATACCATAAGCTGTAATACCTACCACCAGCATTTTCAGAACGGGGTCTTCACGAACTTTGTCCCATGCGCCTCTTAATGTCAGAAGTCCGTTGATCATACCACCCCATGATGGCGCGATGAGCATGACCGAAAATACAACACCGAGTGCCTGGGCCCAGTCGGGAAGTGCCGAATAAAGCAAGTGATGTGGCCCTGCCCAGATATAAATGAAAATCAATGCCCAAAAGTGAATGATGGACAATTTATAGGAATATATCGGCCTGTTTGAAATTTTCGGGACAAAATAATACATCAAACCAAGGTATGGAGTTGTTAAGAAGAATGCCACTGCATTGTGTCCGTACCACCACTGCACCAATGCGTCTTGGATACCTGCATACACAGGATAACTTTTCCAGAGTGCAACAGGAATTTCAATGTTGTTTGTAATATACAATACGGCAACAGTAACCCAGGTTGCGATGTAAAACCAAATAGCTACATAGATATGTTTCACCCTTCTTTTGAGAATAGTGCCTATCATGTTAATACCGAAAACCACCCAGATGAGAACTACTGCAATGTCAATAGGCCATTCGAGTTCAGCATATTCCTTTGATGATGTAAAACCAAGAGGTAAAGTAATGGCGGCAGCCAGGATGATAATTTGCCATCCCCAGAAGTGAATGTTGCCAAATAATTTACTGTACATCGGTGTTTTTAATAAGCGGGGCATTGAATAGTACACTGCCGTAAAAATGCCATTGCCTACAAAAGCAAAAATGACCGCATTTGTGTGCAAAGGTCTGATCCGTCCGAATGAGAGCCATGAGATGGAACTGCTCATATTTGGGAAGATCAACTCAAAGGCTGCCGTTAGACCTACCAGCATTCCAATAACACCAAATACGATGGTGGCGAACAGAAACATTTTGGTTAGTCTGTTGTCATAAGTAAATCTTTCTAACTCCATAAGCTTAATTTATTGATTTTTTTAATGATTCTTCATCTTCAGAACTTTCACTTTCAGCATCATCTGGCGCTATGGTTTCATTCTCGTCATCACTTTTTTTTTAACAGGTTTGGCATCGTCAAATAGCATCCTGATGGCTGGTGAATACGTGTCGTCGTACTGACCACTTTTCACTGCCCATATAAATCCTGCTAAGAAACTTCCTGCTACAACAATTCCAATGATGATAAGAAGAATAATAACTGACACGAAAGTTGTAATTTGGTTTTTTTGACTGGCACCAAATATACAAAATATATATAAAAAGTAGTATATGATTTGAATTTTTACCCGGGGATATCAACAGTATGAACTGTTATTTTTTAACAACACCAATACCCCTGGAAGTATATGAAACCATGAACGTTGCAAAAGCAACCACACTGATGGAACTTAATGGCATTAAAACTGCTGCAATGAGCGGTGAAAGTGTTCCCTGGACTGCAAAATAAATTCCAAGCACATTGTAAATAAATGAAATTACAAAACTGGCTTTAACGATCCTTAAGGATGCATTTGTATATTGAATAAACTGATCAATAATTCCAAATTTTGATGATTCAATGATCCCGTCGCAAGCCGGGGAAAAGCTGTAAATATCGTCAGCAATTGTTAAACCTACATCACTTTGCATCAGCGCTCCTGCATCATTGAGTCCATCACCCACCATCAGCACTTTTCTACCTTCCTTTTTCAGGTTTTTTACGAAGGCCATTTTATCTGTAGGGCTTTGGTTAAAAAACAGTTTCGTTTCAGAGCCGAATACCGGGCTTAAGTTCTTTTTTTCAGCTTCATTATCACCTGATAAAAGAAAAAGCTGGTAATTGTTTTTCAGGTTATCAATTACCTGTTTCAAACCGTCACGATAGCGGTTTTCAATTTTGAAGTAGCCTTTAATATGCTGGTCAATAAAAACATAAACATTGGTAGAATCCACATCCACATCGTCTTTTCCGGTGACGAATTTTTTAGAGCCGATATTGACCCGTTTGCCATTTACCAAACCGGTGGTTCCCATGGCCGGAATTTCCATGAAATCCTGAACTTCATAATATTCCAATGATGGGATGGCATCTTTGATCGTGGCACTCAACGGGTGACTTGAGTTGGCGGCCAGGGATTTGATCATGATAAATTCTTCTTCACTCAATGCATCACCTATAAATTTGGCATCCATTGAACGGGAATGGGTCAACGTGCCGGTTTTATCAAAAACGATGGTGTCAATGTTGTGCAAATCTTCAATTACCTGTGTGTTTTTGATATAAAATCCTTTCCGGCCGAAAGCCCGCATGGTGCTTCCAAATGTAAAAGGAACCGTAAGTGCCAGTGCACAGGGACAGGCAATAATTAATACAGAAGTAAATGCAAATACAGCTAGCGACGGATTGTTAAATAGCCAGTAAACCGCAGCCGTTGTTGCAATAAGAAGAATAATTACCGTAAAATATTCACTCACCTTATTAATAAGTGTGTCGAGCCCGGTGTTGACTCTCGTTTTTTTATTGTCCTGGTTCCAAAGTTGGGTCAGGTAACTTTGTTCCACTTCATGCACCACTTCCAATTGGATTACCCCGCCTATCTGACGGCCTCCGGCAAAAATCAATTCACCTGTTTTTTTTGGTGTGGGGATTGATTCGCCAGTAACAAATGAATAATCAATGTTGGCATGATCGCTGAGCAATTTCGCATCTGCCGGAATCAATTCCTGATTACGGATCATGATCCGGTCGCCTGTGGTTATTTTCTCAAGGGGTATGCTTACTTCCTTACCATCTGTTATTTTGGTTACAGCTACCGGGAAATATGATTTATAATCGCGTTCAAAGGACAACGCCTGGTATGTTTTCCCCTGGTACCATTTACCCACAAGTAGCAAAAAAACAAGCCCGACCAGTGAATCCAAAAAACCGATGCCGCTTCCGGTAATAATTTCGTAGGAACTTTGCATAAACAAAGTGAAAATACCGAGTGTGATAGGGACATCAATATTGATCATTTTATGTTTTAATCCCTTAAAAGCGGATAAATAATAATCACTGGCACTGTAAAAAACAACAGGCAGGGAAAGTATAAAACTCAACCACCCAAAATAGCGCATAAATTCTTTTTCAAGCAGTTCGCCGCCCGGCAAATATTCGGGGAAATTATACAGCATTACATTTAACAAACTAAAACCTGCAACGCCAATTTTTAAAAGCAAGTCTCGTGATGCTTTTGTACCACTGCTGTCATCCAACTGGTCTAACCTGATTTCAGGGATGTAATGAATTGAAACCAGCATTTCAACCAATTGTCTCAAACTGATCTCATGGTCTTTGAATGTAATGCTAACCATTTTGGTTGGAAAATTTACACTTGATTGAATAATTCCCGGATTCAGGGTTGAAAGATTTTCCAATAACCAGATACAGGAAGCACAATGAATGGTTGGAATAAACAGGTTTACTTTACTGATACCACTGTCAGAAAAGTTAAGTACTTTTTCCCTTATCTCATCCAAATCAAGATATGCGTATTTATCACCCACATCCGTTTGCTCAATCCTGATACCTGACATGGGTTCGATCTCATAATATTTATCCAGCTTTTTTACATTCAGGATTTCGTAAACCGTTTTGCACCCGTAGCAACAAAATGGTTTTTCGTCCCACATAACCGGATGTTTTCCACAATCTTCGCCACAATGCACACACTTAACACCCATTTGATGCAGTTATTAAATATGGAAATATTATTTTACTTTCAGTTCAGTAAAGGTAATGGCCCACATGCCTCGCAACTGACCTTGTTTAAAATTTGTAGCTTTATCTTCAGGATATAAATTCTGAATTGTTGCAGCAGTTTCTTCGTTTATATTTTTACCTACTTCACCATGACAATTAAGACATAGTGCTCCTACATAAATTGGATTGTAATACACCGGATGCCCATTACCGTCTGTAATAATCTTGGGTTTAAGTTCATGACCTCCTAGCCATTCCAAAATATATGATTTGTAAAGTTCACTTTCCATTGCATTTGTTTCATTGAGCGGGTTCCTGTATTTTTTGGCTAAACGCCTGATATTAACTGTTTCAGTTTCAGAAACCGAATCGGTGATTGGTATGGCTTCTATATTACAAAATTTGATGGCATGTATTAACCCGCCTTCTTTAATGGCACTTTGTAGCGATCTTTGAAGCGAAAGGGCAGTTAATCTCGCTATTTTATTACCACTCTCTATTAAAGCGTTACGCAGCGAATCATTCAAAATGACATGTTCAACGGTTTCATTTTTGCCAACAGAATTGTTTTCTGTTAATTGTTCTGAATTTTCTTTATTTGCATTCTGGCTTGCGCAACCAATAATAATTATTGATAAAAAAATGCTGCAAATTGTTACGAGTTTATGTGAATTCATAAAAAATTAATTTGAAGTAATTTCAATTATTTTTCCGATAAAACGAAGATTCTGTCCGGCCAGCGGATGATTGAAATTCAAAGTAACGGCATTGGCAAGTACTTTCGTTATTTTGCCCAGATGTTTGTTTCCTTCGTTATCAGTCATGGGAATGATGTTTCCTACTTGTATCATCTTTTCATCAATTTTTCCATCCACTTCAAAAGTTTCCAATGGAATATCAAAAATGGCATAATTATCAACAGGGCCATAAGCGTTTTTAGCATCAATAATGAAATCGAATTCATCACCGGCAGATAGACCCATTAAATTTTTTTCGAAATCAGGGATGAGTTGATGTGTGCCAAATGTAAATTTTGCCGGATGCTCGTTGGAGGTTGATTCTATTTTGTCTCCACTAACAGCATTTAGAAGTGTATACTTAACAATGGCAGTCTTTCCAGCTTCAATTTTCATTCGAATGATTTTTTTACCATAGCAAAAATAAGATTTATTGATCGCTTTTCCCAAACCTAAAAGGGTTTAAATCAACCCTGCCACAAAATAATATATAACCACCAGGCTGTATATCAATTTCATAAATGTACCTGCTATAAATCCGAGAAAAGAACCAAATGCTGCTTTTAGTGCTTTGTAAGACTGACTTCCTGCAATTATCTCACCGATGAAAGCACCCACAAAAGGCCCAATAATGATACCGATGCCGGGGATGAAAAAAATTCCGGCAATGAGGCCAAGAATACTTCCAATTATACCTGCCTTTGTGCCTCCAAACTTTTTAGTTCCGTAAACAGGAATCAGGTAATCGATAACCGTGACGATCGCAGCGATTACTCCCATAGTTAAAAGCGCTTCAGACGATATCATAAAGTGGTCGCTTAACAAACAAATCAATAAACCGATATAAGACGTCACAGGACCTGGTATGCCAGGAAATATAGCACCGATAAGCCCTGTCAGAATGATAAAGGCACCAAGAATCAGCCAGAAAATCCCCATCTTGATATTTTTTACAAAAATAAGTAAGTGCTTGTTTTATCCTATTATATATATTCAGCATAAATAATTCAATTAATTTTATATTTCCGGTAACAAATCAAATATTGTTACGTCATTAGGCTAAACACCTTGCATTGGTGGAGATAAAAGATACGTATATAGAAGTGAATCAGCATTTGGTTGATGGGTGCAGAAAAAACAAGCGTTCTGCTCAAATCAGAATTTATGAACTCTATTATAAAGCCATGTACAATACCAGTTTGCGTATATTAAATAACCGGGAAGAAGCTGAAGATATCATGCAGGAAGCCTTTTTGGATGCTTTTAAGAAAATTGATCTCTACAAAGGAACGGGTAATTTTGGCGCATGGCTGAAAAGAATTGTAGTGAATAAATCAATCGATCATTTACGTACAAAAAAGGAAACGTTAAGCCTCGAAGAAGAAATCATTGCTGCAGAAGACGTTGAAGATACATCACTTGAAGATGAGACTTATGTGAACAATACCTTCACCAGGATGGAAGAGATCAGGAACGCCCTGGAGAACCTGCCAAATCACCACAAAATTGTTGTCTCGTTGTATCTGCTGGAAGGCTACGATCACAAAGAAATCGCTCAAATATTAAATATATCTTATAACAATGCAAGAGCACGCTATTTTAGGGCGAAAAAAGAATTGTTAAAGGAGATTATCAAGTCAGGTGAAGCATACCTCAAGTCGCTAACGAACTAAAAAAAATCAATCATGTCAATCCTTGAAGAAAAAATAAAAAACGAAAAAGCATTTTTTGATCCGTATGAACCAACACCCGGTCACAGGGAAAAATTTATTGACTTACTTGATGCCGAGCCCGGATTACAACCATCCATAAAAATTGGAAATATGTGGTTGAAAATTGCGGCGACACTGCTTATTTTAATTTCAATCGGGGCAATAGCTTTTAACTTCATCACCGAAAGTAAATCAAATGCACAAAACGTGCTGTTGATCGAATACAATGAAGATTTCCAATCTGTACTTACATATTACGATGAAAAGGCAGCTAGTAAAATGCAGGAAATTGAAAAGTTATCACCCGATTCAGAACAGGCATCCCATGTAAAAAAAGCGGTATTACAACAGTTTGAAGATATTGATATCAGTATGGCGGCCATTGAAAAGGACTATCAAAAAAATCCTGAAAATGAAAAATTAAAAGCAGCCATGATCAACAGCAAACGCAACAAAGTGAAAGTGATGGACCAGGTCATTCAGCAGTTAAATATGGCCAACCATCAATTATTCTAATGAACCTTAAATAAATATAAAAATGACAAAAAAAATGAGAATCGCAATCATGACTTTTGTAATACTGTTCGCAGGAATAGGTTTTACACAAGCCAAAGGGGATACAGAAAAGGTGTTGTACAATAATACTTTTGCAGTAAATGACAATGCTTTACTAAGTGTATCCCATGAAATGGGCAATGTAAGCTGCAAAAACTGGGATAAAAATGAAATTTCAGTTCAGATTACAGCAAGTATTGAAACCAATGATCCGGATAAAGCTGCAAAGGCTTTTGAACAGGTTGAATTTAATGTATCCGGAACCAGGGATGCCGTAACTGTAGTATGTAAGTTAAAAAGCAAAAAAAACGGTGATAAATATTCAAATCTGAATGTTGATCTGGTCATATTTATGCCTGAATCTGTCCGGCTCGATTTTGATCATAAATTTGGTAATGCTTATCTTGAAAAATCTACTGGACAGAGCAATGTAAGCAGCTCTTACGGAAACATACAGCTGATATCGCTAAGTCATCCAGAAAGCAAATTTGAACTTAGCTTTGGGGATGGTGAAATGGATTATTTTACGGGAAATTCAATCGACATCAATTATTCTTCATTCGAGTTGGGTAAAGCGGGCAGTGTTATGCTAAAGTCTGCTTACTCAGATATAGAAGCCGGTGAAATTGAAATTGTGAATCTTGATCTGGAAGGTGGTAACCTGGAAATTGGAAAATCAGAAATTCTGAAAGGAACTTCAAAGTTTTCAAGTTTAAGTGTTAAAGAGCTATCAGAGATACTTGAAATAACCTCTTCATATGGCAGTGTGGAAATAGATTATATGCCGGCCACATTTTCTGAAGTGATTATTGATAATAGTTATGGGTCCACGACAGTTGGTATTGACAAGGCAGCAACCTATAAACTGGATGGAGTTGCAACCCACTGCGAAATTGAATATCCTGACGATATGGCCAACTTTAGTGAAAAAATTAAAACAAATTTTAAAACCACGTTGACAGGTATCATTGGCAAAGGTAAGGAAGCCCAATCCAGGGTGACTATTAAAAGCAGTTATGGCGGAACAAGTCTCAAAGCAAAGTAAAATAATCTCAAAACAATAAAACCATGAAAAGAATTATAGCAATTTTATCAGGAATAATACTCATTGGATCGTTAAACATTCATGCACAAATCAGCCAGGAAAGGCAGGTCGGTGACTTTACGGGCATTCATCAGTCAACTTCCGCGGATGTATTTATCAGCAGTGGCGACAGAATTACTGTTACTGTGAAGGCAGATGAACATGCCATTGATAAATTGACAACGAAAGTTGAAAATGGCATTTTATATATTGACACAGAGAAAGGTTTGCGTAATGTAAGAACTCTGGAAGTATACATCACCATGAAAAGAATCGATTATATAAAGAATTCAGGAAGCGGAAACATTCGATGCAGTGGCGGACTGCCTGGAAACGATGTAAAAATTTCCATCAATGGTTCGGGAGATCTGGAAGCAGATTTAGATGCGAAGAATATGGAAATCAATATTTCAGGCTCGGGTGATGTGGAACTGTCGGGGGTAAGAGGTGATTTTAACCTTTCGGTTTCCGGTTCAGGTGATGTTGAAGCCGGGGAATTGCAATTGGAAAACTGCAAAGTCTCAATCCAGGGATCGGGGGATGTACGTTTAAAAGGTGCTACGGCTAATTTATTGGTAAAACAGAATGGATCAGGAGATGTAAATACCTATGGATTAAAAGCTGTTGATGTGGATGTGAACAACAGCGGTTCAGGAGATATCGTGGTGCAGGCCGTGAATAGCATAAGAGCTATTATCAATGGCTCGGGCGACCTTACTTATCATGGCTCACCAGAAAAAGTGGATGTAATGGCAAACGGTTCAGGTGAGATATACAGGAAATGATAGTGTATTAAAAAAACCCGGCTTTAAAATAAGCCGGGCATAAGCAATGGCAAGTCTATCTGAGGAAATCGGTATAATTAGTAATTAATCGAGCTTTATGGTAGCTCTTCTCTGGGAGCGCAGTATGACTTGCATTACATGGGTTTTTGTGTATCGCATTTTCATAGAACAAATTTGAGAAACTATCTCTTATATTTCTTAATTGTTTTCAGTGGTTTAAAAAATATGGCTGAATACCACTAGTTATAAAATTCTACAACCCGTAAAAAATCCTCAGCCTGACTTATAACTTAAGTCAGGCTGAAATAATAGGAGGTTTCGTATTCTGGGTCACTTTTAGGTTCTTTCTCCCTTAAGAGATAAGAGTTTAATCTTTTTAATCGTCAATCATAGAATTAGAATCATCATCAACCCAATTCATTTTTATCATAGTATTGGTATAAACTCTTTTTCCGACTTTAAGCTCTGCAATGTACTTGCCAGCGGCAAGCCTGGAAGCGTCAAATTTAACTTTATGTACGCCTGATTTCTGATATTCTTTAACTAAAAGAATTCTTTTTTTTGAACCCGATTTATATACATCTAATTGAACAAAACCAGATTGGAGCAGTTGATAGTGAATTGTGGTGCTATTAGCGAACGGATCAGGATAGTTGTCAAACATCCTGTTCAAAAAAGGATACTCTGTTTCAAATTGAACACAATTTTCTTTAACAATTGATTGTTCGATTGCATTGTCTTCTAAAAATGCATTGTCTTTTTGGCATGAGGTAAAGACCAAACCTCCAAACAGTAGCGCTGTGATTGCTAAAACTTTTGTTTTCATGGCGGTAATTTTTTAGTGATTAATAGTGTTACAAAGATGGGTCTCTTCACCTGATTATTTTTAATCCTTATCACTCATTTATAAAAAATAGTCGTATTCAGCCATTCTCAATATTGTATGCAAAAAGCCCAACTGTAATAACAGCCGGGCTCAGGCAATGCAATTTAGTTTCTGGGGATTATGAGAGGTTTTAGTAATTAATAGAGTTTAATTTATATTCTCTTTTGTTGGCAGTAGGGATGCATTGCATATCTTGATTGTTATAAATACAAATTTGAGAAACAATCAGATCATTTTTTTAATCGTTCTCATTGAAATTTTAAAAATGGCTGAATTTCACTAGATAACATTGTGAGTGATTTTAAATTGCAACTTCAGCCTGATATTTAAATTGATCAGGCTGAAGGATTAACATTTTAAGTAGCAATTTAATCATGCTTGAATTTCAGTTTGATAACTTCTAATTG
>PKSW01000298.1 GCA_002869465.1 Marinilabiliales bacterium | reverse complement strand
CTATAACAATAACTGTATAGTTCAGATAGCTATGGGTGAGCACTTCGTATAATTCCTCACGGCCAAATCCGTCTATTTCCGGGCTGGGCATAAGGGTAAACAATGTATAGATCATTAAAGCGTACAATACATCAATAATTACCGCCAGGCGGAACAGTTGCTTTTCACCCCTTTCAACCAGGGCCTGGGTGATTTCTTTTTTAGATGTAAGTATATTTTTAATCATGTTGATTTGTATTGTGAGACCGGTCATTAATCATCACGGCTCGTGATTTATAAATAAAAAGTGAACGCAGTTTATCCCAGAAATTTCCTCCAAGAACAAACAAACTCAGAAATAACATCACATCACCTCCAATATATATCCATAAGGAATAGTTCACTACAAAAGGCATATAAAGTTCGATATAGGGCCATAAAAAACCAATAATCAATGGCAAGCAAAACATGACTAATCCGATTTTATATCTTGTTGGCCCGACAAAATCGGGTGGCCCATACTTTTTAAACCAACTGAATATTTTTGACTTAATGTATGCAAATCCTGGTTTTCCAAGGATAGCTGCGGCTATGATCATGAATAATTCCGGTATGCCCAATGCAAGTAATCCTGAAATGAGAGACTTTGTACCTGTATTCAGATCTGAAGCGATTACAAGAGGGATTAATAAAGGGCTCAGAAACCCGGATATAAAGACTATACCGCCTAAGATCAAACGACCTTTTGGTGGAGCCTCCATTGCATTATTTTTATCGTGTTCCATCGTTTTTATCTTAATTTTAATTAGGGTGGTATTGATTTCTTTTTTTGCTTGCTTTGGTTTGAAACCGAAGGCCGAGGGTCAATCTGATCTGTTCAGATGACAATTCCAGCTCATAAGATTTATAATTGTAATTCCTCAAATTAAACAGCGTATTAAAATTAATATAGAATCGCTTTATAGTATAGCCCAAAGCTATTCTTCCTAATAACTGAACTGCAAATTGATCTTTATTCGATTGTGAATTATCCAGGGCTACTACTTTAAAATGTCGATATCCTATTCCCGGAATTGCCGCAAGACTGAGATAAAAGCCCTTGCCAAATACAAAAGTATACAGGTAACCTGCACTTAATCCGACTGTAAATGCTTCAAATGACTTCAAATCAAAGTCCGTCTGAATTGAATCAATTATATCAGCAGGTACAAAACCATTGTCTGTTTTTACCTGGTCGAAGGTGCCAAATAATCCGGCCGTTATACTTCCCGCACTTCTGTTTTGAACCTGATTACCAATAAAAGCAGCCCTATAGGAGAATTTACTTTTGTTGAAAATGTAAAATGCATTTACACCCAAAGTTACCACATCCATATCAGGTAGCTGCGGATAATTTTCATTTTCCCATTCTGTAAAATCACCAGGGTTGGATAAATAGTATCCTTTGTATATCTGAAGAAAACCATCCAGTCCAATTGAGGTACTTATCATGCTCCCTTGAATATCCAGCCTTTGGGTATTACCTTTTTTAGATTTACTGGTTTCAGATAATGGAGCCCCATAGGAAATACCCAACCCAAGAAACTTATAATTGAAACCAATTCCAATACTATATATACCGTTTGGCCTGTATTTTAAAGTTTCATTGGCATTTACCAGGTTGACATTATTGGTTTTATATAAACCATAAAAACGCAAGATGAACTGATTATTCAAATCAGTGAAATAGGTGTCATTTATTGTTGCCGTATCGTTTGAATAATCCATTCCAATATCTACCTGAGCATGTAATACCAGAGAAAAAAAACATAGAATAAAAACAACAATATGTAACTGCAATTTCATTTTAAGAGATAAGTCTTTAAGATAACTTATTATTCGCATATATAAAAGCGTAATAGACAATATTTAATATGTGAACGAATAATTTATATATAATCTGCTGTGTATGTTTTTCTGAAATTATGCAGACATATAACTCCTTATTTTTTCTTTCCGACCGGTATGGTATACGACACATTAAGTCTGTATGAGTTTTTAACAGCCGAACCTTCCCAATTTTTATACACTGCACTTGTGCGGTATTCCCCATATACATTTAAAGATGATTTTTCCCAAACCCATACTTTACCCAGCCTCAAACCGATCGGTAAATAAAATTTCTTCGTTTTCCAGTCGTAGTTGGCCACAATATCAGCCG
>PKSW01000016.1 GCA_002869465.1 Marinilabiliales bacterium | reverse complement strand
CATGTTGGCATAGAGGAGAATTTCAACCAGGTAATTTTTGATGTTTCTCAAAACATGCCTAACCCGGCATATGATGAAACCACCATTCAAGTAGTTTCTCATGTCCAGGCAGGTGTAGTATTAACTTTAAGTAATATACTTGGTCAGCAGATTTATCAAACTACCCAATCAGGTGCTGGCAATCATACTTTCAAATTGAATGTATCTGATTTTGATGCAGGCATTTATTTCTATACCATACAAATTGGTGAGAAAGCCATTACCAAAAAAATGCTGATTCAATAAAAGATCTTAAGATTATTACACTAAAGGCTGTCAATAAAATGACAGCCTTTTTTATTTTGACTATTTCTCTTTATCGAAATCACTAATAATAAGTATTTTTATGGCTTTATAAGTTTAATTAAACCAAGAATCATGAAGAAACCCTTACTAATTTTAGCAGCCATTTGCTTCACTTTCGTAGCAATTTCACAGAAAACAAATCGAATTCCCCAACCACGTTTAAATTCTCTCGTGGCAACACAATCAAATATAATATCAGATGAAGTTGCATTTCCATCGTCGGAAGTCAATTCTTACGTATCAAGTGAAAGAGACCAGGATATTGTCATTGGAAATACCTGGTACGATCTGCAGTCAAATTCAACCATGGCCCGGCGTATTTATGCATATGACGACGGCAGCATTGCAGCTACGTGGACTCGGGGCGTACAAAGTCCACCCAATTACCCTGACCGGGGTACTGGATACAATTATTTTGATGGGAACAATTGGGAGCCTGCACCTACAGAACGGATTGAAAACTTAAGAACAGGCTGGCCAAGTTACGCTCCATACGGTGAAAATGGGGAAATTATTTGCTCTCATGATTTCGGAGCCGGCGACCTGATCTTCAGCTGGCGCGAAAACAAAGGTGCCGGCGAATGGAATTTTTTCACATTAGACGGACCTGAAGGCTACGATTTTATGGCCTGGACCAGGATGACGACATCTGGTGAAAACCGGGATGTGATTCATGTGATCGCCAACTTACCTACCCTCCAAAACGGGGATCTGCCCTATGAAGGCTTAAACGGAGAAACCGTTTATTCACGTTCTGATGACGGAGGCCAAACATGGGACCCAAAAAATGTGATTCTGGATGGTATGGGATCTGATTTTGCAGCATCATGGGGTGCTGACGATTATGCCTGGGCAGAACCCAATGCAGGTATCATTGCCTTCGTTACATTCGGAGGAATTGCCGATGGAATTATTATGAAATCGGAAGACGATGGGGATACATGGGAACGGATCACTTTTTATGAGAGTCCTGATCCGTTTTTTGATGGAAATAGTGGTGATCTGCCCATTTGCGGAGGCGGAGACGGATACAATGCCATAGCTATTGATGATGATGGCGTGGTACATGTGGCTTTCGGACGACAGATACACCTGGATGATACACCAGATGACGATGCCTGGTCATATTATCCTTATTCAGATGGACTCATTTATTGGAATGAAACCATGCCAGCATTAGACACTGCGCAAATTAAAGCAGAAATATTACCTGAAGACTGGAGTGATTTTCCTATTTATCAAAATGGACAATTGGCAGCCTGGACACAGCCCAATGGCGAAGACACAATTGTTGGTGTTGCCACCTATTATGCTTCGCTAACCAGCATGCCGCAAATGGTTATCCATGATGGTATTGTACAAATTTTCTCATCATCGCTTGCCGTGGGATTTGATAATGAAGAGTATAATTTCAGGCACATTTGGGGAACATTTACCGAAGGAGATGGTATCTGGAGTGAGTTCACCGATTATTCCAACGACGTTTTTCACATATTCAGTGAATGTGTTTACCCTTCCGTTGCACCCAGCACAAACGATGGCATGTATCACATACTCTATATGACTGATAACTTACCCGGAAACAGTACCCAGCCCGATCCGCCAACCCATGACCCTGTAAATAATAATATGGTTTACCTGCCACTTAATTTCCAGGTAGGTATTGAAAATCAATTTGTAAGTTCAAATTTTGAAGTTGCTCAAAACATGACTAACCCGGCATATGATGAAACCACCATTCAAGTAGTTTCTGATGCCCAGGCAGATGTAGTATTAACTTTAATTAATATACTTGGTCAGAAGGTTTATCAAACTACTCAATCAGGTGCTGGCAAT
>PKSW01000280.1 GCA_002869465.1 Marinilabiliales bacterium | reverse complement strand
TTTCATTCGTATTATCAGGGAAAATGGAATTTTCATCCTCCACAATACCCTGGGTTTTATAAGCTGGCAAAAATTTAAGTAATACGCGCTGCCCGAAGGACATTACAAATAACAGAAATACCGCCCCAATGATCAGATCATAGGTGTGCGTCATAATATACGTCAGGTTGTTGACACCCAATGCTCTTTGAATAGCAGCGAGGTTGGGTGTACCTCCTGAGTATACTCCGGTCATCATACCGGCTACTTTCCATGATTCGTGAACTGTATCCTTAAAAAGATAAAAACCGATGAAAATCGGAATAATAACCGAAACCAAACCCAGCACCAGTGAAAGAAATGTTTTTCCAGCTACTTTAAACCAGCTCCGAACATTCAAAGAAAATAATAAGAGCGGAAATGCAAGTAAAATCATAAGCCCGGTGAGGGTGTCCTGCAGTTTGAAAACATTAAAATATTCAACATCATCCTCAGTAAGGGTTCCGTATTCATAAAGGTCATGAACTAGCTGCTTATTCACCTTCATTTTTTTAATGACCAGTTCTTCATTATCAGGATATACCTTATTCACAAGCTCTTTGGTAAGCACTACTTCTTTATGGTTGACAAGCTCGACCATTGTTTTGCTGGGTTGGGGAAACATGCCCATATTCCCGATAATTAAACCGATACCATAAGCAATCATGATGGCACCAAGTCTTCGCAGGAAAGAACTCTTGTATACCAAATAATTGATCATCAATGGAATCAGTAGGTAAAAGATCAACAAGGAAATGATAAAGATTGTCATATATTTTTTGCGTTATCCAACATTTTTAAAACTTATAATTTTGTTGCCAGCACAGCTGTTTTTTTGTACTGTTTTACATTTCCTTCCAGATCAAATATCTGTATATAAAACACATAGATACCTATGGGCGCTTTCGTATTGTCGTTTTGTATGCCATCCCAATTTACGGAACCGGTGGTGCCAAGATACTCGTTATTTACAAGTTCCCGCACCAGTTGACCTTTTGCATTATAAATTTTGGTGGTCATGTTATAACCCGGCTGGTTAAAAGTGTATTTAATACTGACCAAATCGTTATAGCCATCATTGTCCGGCGAAAATATTTCAGGTTCTATAACGATAGGTTCATTGATCACTTCCGAACTTACGTATTGCGAATTTCTGTAGGCAGGCGTTCCGAATCCAACACTTTCAGCTGCCGAATGCCAGTTATTTTTATCAGTAGTTGCCGTATTGTAATTTGTTCTTTCCAAAGAAACACCATCCACATAATTCAGCAAAGGATACTGCATGTCTTCCGAGTAGTTAAAGAGATCGAGTATCTGACCTGTGAAAGTGGACAGAATAACCGTTCCTTCGTCATTATTATAAGCCGGAAACGGATCCATTTTTAAAAATGCCTCAGGATTTGAAGTATAATACTGTTTTTTGACCGTTTCAGGTGAAGAAGTTAAAAGCATGAATGCCCCGGGAATGATTATTGTTTGCTGGTAAGTGATGGAATAAAATGAAGTATCTGGCGGATTAGGTGGACTGTATTTTATGGTACCCAGTTGCAGGCTGTTCAAATCAATAATTTTCGGGGATCGGTTATAAATTTCTACATAATCAACACCGTTAGTCCACGGGTTAAAAAGCACTTCGTTGATCACAATATCAAGTGAATCAGCTGGTTGTGCCAAACCAAAACTAATAGTTGTATCCCGTAACATATCCAATCCCAAACAATTGGTCACGGAACCATTGATTGTTAAGTTATAAATTTCACCTTCCGCAAATGCCTCAGAAAAATACAGTTCTGAAAAATTGGTTTCTTCCTCATCGATAAACACAATGGAAGGATTTCCAATGCTTTTATCTACAAAGTAGTTTTCTGCGTTTTCAAGACTGGTAAGGTCCATCGCCTGGTTAAAATAAAGGTGCAGGATATTATTAGCAAATACTTCAAACCGTTCGATGCTCGGCAATAAAATAATGTCATCATATACTGAATTCATCGTACCAGGCGTGCCTCCCCTTGGGTCGTTTGAAGCGCTCCAGTTAGCCCCCCCCGAACAAATATTGGATGGGTTGATCTGCTCCAGTGACCAACCTCCATCTTCCTTATCCGGGTCTTTATACCAATTATCGTCATAAGTAACTGATGAAATGATGACACCATCTTTATTCTTTA
>PKSW01000103.1 GCA_002869465.1 Marinilabiliales bacterium | reverse complement strand
TACTCATGAATTAGCATCGCTTCGTTTTATCTTTTTGTAATAATTGCAGCCCATCCGCCACCGGAAGCCAGTTTTATTTTTTTATTTGATGCATTATCAATTTCCATTGCTTTATATGTGTAATCCTGTGCAAAGCGATCGGTATTCAATCCGTCTGACATAACTTCCATTGTATAAGTACCTTTTTCAAGAAATGAAAAATCGATTTCCAATTCCCTGGGAGTCCAATCAGTCATGGCCCCTATATACCACATGTCAGCTTTTCGTCGGGCAATCAAAATGTAATCGGCCACCTTTGCATCCAATACGATCGTCTCATCCCAAACGGTTGGTATTTTTGAAATGAATTTAGTAGTTGTTTCTTCTATATAATATGTGCTTGGCGATTCGCAAAGCATTTGCAATGGACTTTCATATACCACATACATAGCCACCTGGTGGCATCTGGTTCCCAAACTCATGGGCCGGTTAAAAGAGATCCGGTGATTATCAGCAGTTGCATTGATCAGAGCTCCAGGCGTAAAATCCATCGGACCGGCTACCATACGAATGAAAGGTAATGTTACATTGTGTTCGGGAGTGATATCATGGCTCCACTTATTATTTTCATTTCCTTTTACCCCTTCATACGTAAGTACATTGGGATACGCCCTTCTTAATCCTGAGGGTTTAAATGAACCATGAAAATCGACTAATAAATGGTGTTTGCTAGCTTCCTTGGCTACTTGTTCGTAAAAGTTAACCATATACTGATCAGCGCGTTGCATAAAATCTACTTTTACTCCTTTAACGCCCCAACTTTCATATAATTCTAAGGTGCTCAAGTCGTTATCCAGAGGGCCCCATAATGTCCATAAAATAATACCAACGTTTTTTTCTTTGCCATATTCAACCAACTCTTTTACGTTAATATCAGGATTGCATTCTTGTATTTGGGTAGTAGTTTTGCTCCAACCTTCATCCAGAATGACATATTCCAAGCCATACTCAGAAGCGAAATCAATATAATATTTATAAGTATCCGTATTTATTCCAGCTGGAAAATCAACACCGTAAATATTGTTGGCATTGTACCAATCCCAGGCAACCTTTCCTGGTATTATCCAATCAGTATCTGAAATCTTTAATGGGCTTGCTAGTTGATATACAAGGGTGCTTTCAACAAGTTGACGATCATCATTCGTGATGACCATCACCCGCCATGGATAATCCCTGGTGCCTGAAGTTTTAGCGATATAACTGGCCGAGGTGAGAACTTGTTTTCGATCTTCAAATCCTGACATGGGTTTGGCTTCTGAAACATAATTCGGAAAAACTGCATCGAGGCCATTATTGTTTGTTCCATGCATGAACATGCAAGGGTAATCATATACATCTGATTCTGTGACTAAAACATGAACATCATTTACGTTCATCAAAACGGGTAAGGAACAAAATGCGGATTCTTTTAAAGTATCCAATTTGATTTGCTTGTATAGTCTTTCATAGTGTGAAATCATTGAAGATTCTTCGGGAAAGAAACAAGCTGTCGTACCTGAAAAACGAAGGCTGAGTGATTCGTTACTTACAATGACATTTTTTTTAAAAGAAGTACTGAATCGATATGCAACACCGTCATCATATACTCTGAAAGTTACCTGGTAATTGCCCTGGAAAAATATAGAAAGTTCATTATAAACATCACTTATAATGGAGAGCTTTTGGGCAATAACCGGCGTTAAAATACTGTTGGATTGGGATTCAATAACACTTTTGACTTTGGCCGATTTCCCTAATGCATGTGCACCTTCCAACGAAAGGTCAATGGTACTATTCTCAATGATGACTTCATCTTTAAATAAAACACTAAATGATATATCCTCTTTTATATTTACGAGTAATTTGATGCCGGTTTCAGGACTTGTTAATTCGTATTTCTGTGCGCTTAAAAAAGTAGCTTGAACAATAATAAATAGAAGAAAAAGTACTCTTTTCATAACAAAAAATAAATTGGTTTTAGACTTGTTGTTTTATAAATTCATTTGGCTTTTACAGCAAGCAAATTGTGCACCCCTGAATTCAATTACCAACTATAAAAGTAAGGCCTTTTTGTAATAGTTGTAACATGTTATTAATTTAGCTAAATAAGATTTATTGATTCTAATTTCAGTATTCACTTGCAAACCGCAACTTATTTTATATTTGC
>PKSW01000223.1 GCA_002869465.1 Marinilabiliales bacterium | reverse complement strand
CTCTATCGAAGCTAAGGGAGGCAAAGCATCCGCTGTTAAAACGAATGTGTCAGTTGCTAAGAGTGTTGAACAAATGGTTGCTCATGCCATCGAAGTTTTTGGCAGGTTGGATTATGCAATTAACAATGCCGGTATTGAAGGGAAGTTTTGTGGAATCACTGACCTTGCTGAAGAAGACTGGGATGAAGTGCTGGACATCAATCTGAAAGGAACCTATCTCTGCATGAAGTACGAAGCCAGGGCCATGCTCAATCAGGGCAATGGTGGTGCCATTGTGAATATTGGTTCGGTGAATTCATTTCTTGGTTTTCCAACAGGGTCAGCCTATGTAACATCAAAGCACGGCCTGATTGGACTCACCAGCAGCGTATCCGCGGAATTAGCGCCACAAGGCATCAGGGTAAACCTTATGTGTCCGGGCGTTACAGATACGCCCATGCATCAACGCTTGAGAGGAATTATTGGAGATGACGCCTACGACAAAGGACTGTTACCAACAGTTCATTTAAGACGAGCCGGCCTACCCGAAGAGATGGCAAAAGCCATTGTCTTTCTTTGTTCAGAAGAGTCGAGTTATATTACCGGCACAACATTAACTGTGGATGGAGGGCTCACCTTAACTGTTTAATTTATTTTTAAAGTGTGAAGTTAGCATATGCTATGTTCACCCTTTCGACCAAAGGGCTTTCGTATGATGTATGGAGGTAAGGAATTTTCTAAAAAACGCTATCTTACCCCCCTAAATTCGATTTATTAAAAAATCTCTCAATGAAAAAAATAACTAAAGAAGACATCAGCCAGGAAATGTATGACCTGTATGATGATTACGCACATAACAAACTCGACAGAAAGGGTTTCCTAAAAAGGCTATCAGTTTATGCTATAGGCGGACTAACATTGCCCTCGCTTGTCAGTTTTATGATGCCCAACTATCGCGAAAAGATCCAGATTAAAGCAGATGACCCCAGATTAAAAACTGAATTCGTTGATTATAATTCGCCCAAAGGAGGAGATAAAATCCGGGCACAACTTTCTATGCCTATTGATGCAAAAGGTAAATTACCGGGCGTTGTGGTTGTGCACGAAAACCGTGGACTAAACCCCTATATTGAAGATGTTGGACGGAGGGTCGCATTGGCCGGTTTTATTTCACTCGCGCCGGATGCTTTAACGCCGCTTGGTGGCTATCCCGGAAACGATGACGATGGGCGTGCGATGCAAAAAGAACGCGACCGTGATGAAATGCTGGAAGATTTTATCGCAGCCTACGAATACCTGAAAAACCTTCCCGAATGTGATGGCAACGTGGGTGTGGTTGGTTTTTGTTTTGGAGGCTGGATATCCAATATGATGGCTGTGAAGGTTCCTGATTTAAAAGCGGCGGTACCATTTTACGGAGGACAACCTTCCGCCGAAGAAGTTCCAGCAATTCAGGCCCCACTACTACTTCAGTATGCAGGCCTCGACGAAAGAGTAAATGCCGGCTGGCCAGCCTATGAAGCAGCCCTCATTGAAAACAACAAAGAGTACGTCGCCTACATTTACCCCGATGTAAACCATGGTTTTCACAACGATACCACACCCCGTTACAATGAAGACGCAGCAACACTTGCGTGGGAAAGGACGATAGATTTTTTTAAGGAGAAGTTGAAGTAGTTCAAAAAGGTAGCTGTTTTAGCCCTTAATTTTTATACCTACTTAATTAAAAAAAATTAAAACAAACATTAAATGAAAAAAATCTTTATGCTTTGCTTTCAGCTAATCAGCACTGCTTTTTTAGTTGGCCAAAATAATTTGCAATACAACCCGCATGATTTTTATTTGCCCACCTTCGATCCACCAGCCGGAAATCTGTATCGCTCTGCAAATGGAGCTCCGGGTTCGATGTACTGGCAGAACAGAGCAGACTACCTGATTCATGCCACTTTGAGTGAAAAAGACACCACCGTTTCGGGCGATGTAACAATTACTTACACCAATAACAGCCCTGATAAGCTGGATTTTTTGTGGTTGCAATTGGACCAAAATCTGTTTAATTCAAATTCAAGAGGTAATGCCGCTACACCGCTAACAGGCGACAGGTTTGATTCAAATGGGTTTGAAGGAGGCTACCAGATTTCAGACGTTTCAGTAACATATAACGGAAAAACTTACCAGGTAAAACCTATAATTACTGATACCAGGAT
>PKSW01000211.1 GCA_002869465.1 Marinilabiliales bacterium | reverse complement strand
TCCAGAAAAGACCTGGCTGAATTGTCAGGCATGAGCTCTGAAACTGTGATCCGCATGATTAAAAAGTTCAATGAAGACGGATTGATCCAAATGGATGGTAAAAAATTTAAAGTGATAGATTACGACCGTTTGATCAGTATCAGTGAAAAAGGGTAGGGGATGTAGTAGCTGACTTCCCAAAACGTTTTATTCATATTGTCATTTTGAGCGCATGCGATAAATCTCCAGATCAGTGTTATTTACCCTGGGATTTTAGCCTGTTGCTGTGAGGTCTCCCTTTGGTCGAAACAAAAGTTATTTTCATTTTTGAATAATGAGTTTTTGGGTTGTGCTTTTATTTTCGGAAATCAAGCGGCAGAAATACACACCATTTTGTAAAGAACTAACATCTAATTCTATGTCGTCAGTTTGAGCTGAGAATTGTTTCTCGAGGATTTTTTTACCATTCATATTCATTATCTCGAGAATACCATCTTTTGCTAAAAATTCCTTACTGCAAATTTTAATTTGATCATTTGCAGGATTGGGATAAATGTTGATTTTTGAAAATTCAGAATGTTCATTAACATCTGCCCAGTTAATATATTCTACTTGCAATTGTGGAGCATACCATTCACCCATTTCATATTCATACGACATGGCCATTAAAGTGTCAGATTCGCCATTAACTGGATATGGCTTGAAAATAAAAAGCATAGCATTTCCAGAAACCCAACCATCCTGGTTTATTATTTCTTCGATAATTTCATTTAGGTTAGATGTTCTTTGATCAGGTCCAGGAGTGAAGAATTGCCAGTTCTGGGTTATCCATGATTGACTCATTCCCGTCATATTTCTTAAAGAAATACTGCCAACTTCACTAGCAATAGGCGCAGCATTAGGACTGAGCTCTCCTTCTATTCTGATATAAATAGTATCAATTTCATCATGCGATGCTGTGAACTGGATATGTGCCGAAAGTACCTCAGACCCTTTAGGGCTGGTTACATTCTGGAATCGAAGTCCAGTATATATTGCATGACCATCAGGGCTCCATCCCAATTTAAGGTATTCCCTGTCTAAAACAGGTACATGATTAAAAACTTCGTCACCATCATCATTTCCATCTGTAATGTAAAAGAAACCCATTTGCTGGCTGTACGAGAAATACATGGAAATGGAGAAGAGAAGGATTAATAACTTTTTCATAGTAATTTTGGTTTAGATTAGTTCCAGTTAATATACAACATATATATCTAGAAGTCAAGTGCTAACCTTTGCTATTACACTTTCAGGTTTACTTATTTTTTTCTGGCTGCTATTTTATAATTAGTTTTTTCGTTGTTTTTTTATTTTCAATTTGCAACTGAATGAAATAAACTCCGCTGCTTAAATGGCTGATATCAATTTCAACAGATTCCGTTCCTTTTGGGATTTGTTTTTCGAGTAATTTTTTGCCATCTAAATCGTACATTTTTGCAACCGATGATTGTTGATTGAAAAATGAGGATTGTAAGGTAACGATTGAAGTTGCCGGGTTGGGATGCAAGCGAAGCTGCATATTGTCATTCTCCTGAATCCCGGTGGGAGATAATGATGCTGTATAAAAATGCGATATGAAAGATATAAAAAAATATAAGGAAGTCAATTAATAGTCTTAGTATTGAGCTAATTAGACTGAGAAAAAGGAATTATTTAATATTCTTCACAAATATTAAAGAGCAAGTTGATCAAATTTTGATTATTGCTGAACTGACATCGTGTTTCATGCATATGCTCAAAATATTTACCTGTGATACCCTCAACTTCATCTGAAGTGGCCAACCAAACCGGTGTGGCAGCACCCTGTTCAGGTGATTCGTGTCCTCCATAGCCCAAATTACTTGCTAAAGTTGATCTTACATCACCCGGATGGCATGCATTTACAGTGATACTGTCACCTTTTAATCTTTCCGCAAAGGCAGCGGTCAGCATGCGATCGGCTTGTTTACTTTGCCGGTAGGCTGTGTCGTTATTGTAATGCCTGCGATTAAATTCGAGATCATCCAGATCAAGATTGCCTGCCCAGTACGAAGCCACATTCACAATTCGTGAAACGAATGCTTTTTTCAGATGAGGCAGAAAATATTGGATCATCCAGAAATAACCCAATACATTGGTGGCAAACTGCATTTCAATACCTTCGGGCGTTTCTTCCCTGTTCCTCGGTGTAACAGCAGCATTGTTAATAAGGACATCAACCGGCTCACTCCAGTCATCAGCTATGGAAGCAATTTCTTCCTTGCGCGAAATATCAGCTAACTTATATGAAATATGGCTATTGCCTGTTTCATTTTTCAGTAATTCAACAAGATGTATGGCTCTGAATTCATTGCGGGCAACGAGAATAACTTTATATTTTTTTTGAGCCATCTGAGTGGCAATGGCTTTGCCGATCGCACCTGTTGCACCTGTAATTATAGTAGTTTTCATAGTCACTTAATCAGGTATTTTAAACTTTTAAAAATAATACAATTCCCATAATTCATGTCCTTAAAATTTTAACTTTGTATTGAATTCATGTACCATGAAAATCCTGTTTAATAAAAAATTCTTATTGCATAATGCTGATTGTCAGGCAGAAGGAGCTTATCGAATTAAAGATTTTGTGGATATTGAGGATACAAATGTAAACGGTGAGCATTGGATAAAACTCGTACACCCCGAAGATTATCGTTATCGAATTAAGCAGGCATGTTTCAATGGCGAGTTTTTAGCTGAGGTGCAGTTGTCAAATATTAGTTATGAAGATGCATGCCTGGCCGTAGGCTTAACCGTGAAAGCTTCTGAAAATGGCGATTTTGCAATTGTCCGCCCACCAGGGCATCATGCAGGGAAAGAGACGGCCACAGGTTTATGTTTATTCAATAATATTGCTATTGCCGCTCAAAAACTTGTAAATGAAGGCAAACGTGTTTTTATACTTGATATTGATGCTCATCATGGAAATGGTACCCAGGATATTTTTTATGACAGCAAAGAGGTGCTCTTTTGTTCCATCCATCAGGAAAGCGTCTATCCGCATACAGGCTTTGTGATTGAAACCGGAAAGGGCAAAGGCCACGGATTTAACTATAATTTCCCTATGGAAGCCGGAATGGGCGATAAGGAGTTTCTTGATAAGGTAGATAAAGCCATTCAGGTTGCCAAACAGTTCAACCCTGATGTTATAGCTGTGTCGGCAGGTTTTGATGGCTACGAACACGATATGCTCATGGGATTAAAGTATACCAAGCATGCCTATTATGAATGTGCCTACAAATTGAAAAAGGCATTTCGCAAAACACCCGTATTCGCCGTGCTTGAAGGTGGCTACCACAATGAAATTCGCGATCTGGTAGATACATTTATCGAAGGTATTGAAAACGGTAGTAAACCACCCAGATTAAAATTTAACGAAGATATGGCCATCGGCTGACCGGGTTTTTTCATTTTCAGCAGAATTTTTATTATTTTTATAGTCGCAACCATTTTCTTCAATGCTTTATTTTTTATATCTATCGAGATTCTTAGGTTTTCTGAAAACATGTGCCACAGGCAGATTCTTTCTCAATACAGAACCATTAAAAAGGCTCAGGTATTTCGCGTTATGCTTATTGATCACTTCAACCTTTTATAGCAATGCATATAGCCAGATAAAAAATATCACCAAAAATGATGGTCTGACTTCCTTGGTAATTACCTGCACGTATGTCGACTCGAAAGGAATTGTATGGATGGGTACCCTTGATGGTTTAAATGCATATACAGGATCACATTGGTATGCCATCACATCCATTGA
>PKSW01000467.1 GCA_002869465.1 Marinilabiliales bacterium | reverse complement strand
GTACTTTGTTATTTGCTATGCTTTTTAGAGCAATTTTTAAATTGATATATAATCTCATGTTATTTTATTTATTCATACCTAAGCGATTCTACCGGATTCTTGCTTGCTGCCTGCCAACTTTGCAAACTAACTGTAAGCAAAGTAATGATTAAAGCAAATGTGCCTGCCAAGGCAAATAACCACCAGCTTAGAGTTGTTTTATAAGCAAAGTCTTCAAGCCACTTACTCATGGCATAGTATGAAACTATTACAGCAAGAATAAATGCAATGCCCACCCATTTTAGAAAGTCTTTGTTGAGCATGATTAATATTTCAGAAATTTTGGCTCCATTTACTTTGCGAATGCCAATTTCCTTTGTTTTCTGAGTTGCCACATATGATACCAGGCCCAACAATCCGAAACAAGAAATCATGATTGCGAAAATTGTAAATACACCAATTACTTTTGCCAAACGTTCTTCTGATTTGTATTGCGCATTGAAGGATTCTTCAAGGAAAAAGTATTCAAATGAAGTTTCTTTGTTGAAATTTTCCCATTGAGATTTTATCGAACTTATGAGTGCGGGCAAATCGCTGGTTTGTATTTTTAATGATAAGTATCGACTCGCATTTCTATTTTTTAGAATCAAAGGCTTAGATTTATCACGCAACGATTTCATGTGAAAATCTTTCATGATACCTATAACTTTAAACTCTTCTCGATAGTTATAATCATAAATGTATTTTTCATTACAATCTCTCCATCCCAGAAGTCTGGCCGCTTCTTCATTTATTATTGCATTATTTTTTTCAGAGGCCTCATTATCAGTAAAAAATCGGCCTTCTTTTAACTGAACTTTTAGTGTTTTTTGAAAATCACTATCAACGTTCATTCTGTTTAATGAATGGGTCTTATCACTCCCTTTTTCACTAAATATGTTACCGGCATTATCTTCTACAGACGGCACTAAAGATGAATAGGATGCCGATAGCACGGAAGGGTTTTTAAGAATTTCCAATTTAAAACTGTTTCGATTGTTCTTTAAGTAATCCATTTTGTCAATAACCAATACATTCTCTTTTTCGAATCCCGGATTTTGTTTTTGCATATAATTAATTTGTCGGCGTATAATGAGCGTACAGAACACCAAACTTATAAATACGACAAATTGCAGTGTAACTAATCCACTTCTGGTTAACGATTTTGAATTTCCTTCATTAAATCTCCTTTTTATTACGTCAACCGGTTTATAAGCAGTAATAAGAAATGCCGGATAAATGCCTGCTAAAATTGTGATAACAAGCGGTGTGAGAATAATGGTTAATAATGCAAATGGATTTAGAAGAAACTCAGGCTTAATTTCCATTTCTGAAAAGCTATTCAGGAAGGGAAGAATAAGCAAAAGAATAATAATTGAGATGATGATAGCAATCAGGGTGTGAATAAAAATTTCAACCAGAATTTGTAAAATGATTGATTTGCGCGTAGAACCAAGTATTTTTTTTACACCAGTCTCTTTTGCCCTTAATGGTGCCCTTGAAGTGGTTAGATTAACAAAATTAAAGCAGGCGATAAACAATATTAATAATCCGGTTATACCGAAAATAATAAGAAAACGTTTATTCCCATAAGTAGAAAGATTTTCAGAATAGGTCGAATTTAAATGTATATCCTTTAAAGGTTGAAGTTTATGAATGAAAAAATTCCCCTGACCTTCAAATTCTGACAGAGAAATACCCATTTCTTTTTGTATCATTGCATCTTCATATTTTCTAATAGATGCATCAAACTTTGCTTCAAATTCCTCAATATTAACGCCTTTTTTTGTAACAATATAAGTATAGGTATTGTTAAAAGCTCCCCAGTTATCAACGCGCCTGCTTTCGGCCAAAGTACAAAACGACGCATATATATTGCTTTGTAAACTTGAGTTTTCCGGAATTTTATCGAGAATGCCGGTTACCACATATGGCACTTTATCAGTGGTCAATAAAATTGTTTTTCCTATTGGATTTTCATCTCCAAAATATTTAACAGCCACCTCTTTTCCCAAAACAATTGTATTGGATTCCGTCAAGGCTGTTTCAGGATCCCCCTCAAGTAATTTGAAATCAAACACATCAAACAATTCAGCGTCGGCATAACATATTTCACTTTCTACAAATTTTTTCTCTTTGTAGCGGGTGATTATTTCAGATAGAGGATATAACC
>PKSW01000350.1 GCA_002869465.1 Marinilabiliales bacterium | reverse complement strand
GTTTGTCCCATAAATCCTTTGATGATCCGCTGGTGGTTCTGACACAGCATAGTGGGTATATGATCCCATTTGGCCGAAAAATCGAATAGTGAGAAATAGTCATTTTTCTGGTTTATGGTTCGTGCCCGAGAAAAGGTCACATCAATATCTGAAATTTCATATTGGGCGGGATTGGTAACCAATTGAAAATCTTTGAAAGCAATGCAATTGTTATAATTTAATTTCTCCTGGGCATTGGCATCCATTGGGTCACCGTCAAACATGACATCACAAATATCCACATGATCAGCTGCCATGGCTACATCATAACTGTCGGTGGCCGAACACATGGCAAATAGATAACCACCACCCAGTACAAAATCCCTAATCTTTTTAGCAACGGCCAGTTTCAGGTCAGAAACTTTCTGAAATCCCAGCTTATGCGCCATTTCTTCATGGGCTTTTACATCTTCTTTATACCAGGAAAAATTCCTGTAATTCGACCAGAATTTACCATACTGTCCCGTAAAGTCCTCATGGTGAAGATGCAGCCAGTCGTAGGTAGGCAACAAACCATTCATCACTTCTTCATCGTACACAATGTCGTATGGTATTTCGGCATAGGAAAGAGCCAGTGTGACAGCGTCATCCCAGGGTTGTTTATTTTTTGGGGAATAAACAGCTATTCTTGGTACCTTATGCAATTCCATCACATCCATATTTACGTCGGGTTCGGCAATTTGCTGCCTTATAGAGGAGGCCTGTACTTCAGTGATCACCTGGTAGGTAACGTCTCTTATAATGCATTCATCCTCAATTGTTTTATGGTGGTCAAAAAGATAGCTGCCACCCCGGTAATTCAGCAGCCACTTGATTTCAACCCCTTTTTCCAGCACCCAGTAGGCAATTCCGTATGCCTTTAAATGGTTGTTCTGGGCATTGTCCATTGGTATAAGTATCTGGGTTGCTTGCATAGGTTGCAGCAAGCACATGCCTATGAAGAATAGAAGTATGAATTTTTTAAACTGCATGGTGTTTTCTGGTGTTTATCAGCCTGCAAAGATAGACTGAATCCAATTAACGCTCAAGGCATTATTTTTATTGAATGAAGGAGTGCTAAAATAATCATATTTGGTACTTTTGCATTCCATTCTTAAAATTCCGGAAATGAAAAAAACAGCACTGAATGAAATGCACCGTTCCATGGGTGCTAAAATGGTGGAATTCGTTGGTTTTGATATGCCTGTACAATTTGAAGGCATCAATTTGGAACACGAAACAGTACGAACTAAACTGGGTGTTTTTGATGTATCGCACATGGGTGAATTTTGGGTGGAAGGGCCCAATGCTTTTGATTTGGTGCAGAAAGTAACAACGAATGATGTGGCAGCTTTGACCAATGGAAAAGTGCAGTACAGTTGCTTCCCCAATGGAAAAGGTGGCATCGTTGACGACCTGTTGGTGTATCGCTTTAATCCTGATAAGTATTTACTGGTGGTAAATGCCTCTAATATTGAAAAAGACTGGAAGCATGTGAGCGAAAAAAATACCATGAGTGCAGCATTAAAAAATGCGTCTGATGATATTTCCCAATTGGCTGTGCAGGGACCATTGGCATTAAAAGCCATGCAGAAGCTAACAAAGTTTCCCGTTGAGGATATGGAATATTATACGTTCCAGGTGCTTGAATTTGCGGGTATTCCCGATATTATCTTCTCAACCACAGGTTATACCGGTTCAGGTGGTTGTGAGATTTATATGCCCAACGAACATGCTGAAACTATCTATAGATCAGTGCTTGATGCAGGAAAGGAGTTCGGCATAAAACCCATTGGGCTTGGCGCCAGGGATACCTTGCGTTTGGAATCAGGATTTTGCCTGTACGGAAATGATATTGACGACACCACTTCACCGATAGCCGCAGGATTGGGATGGATCACCAAATTTGTGGATGGAAACCAGTTTATCGACCGTGATGTTTTTGCCGCACAAAAAGAAAATGGCGTAGCCCGTCGTTTAAAAGGTTTCGTGATGGAAGAACGTGCGATCCCCAGGCAACATTACGAAGTATGCGATGCAGATGGAAACACGGTTGGAGAGGTTACTTCAGGCACCATGTCGCCCATGCTGAAACAGGGCATTGGGATGGCCTATGTTGATAAACCTTACTGGAAAGATGGTTCGGAGATTTATATTAAAGTGCGGAATAAACTGGCAAAGGCCACGGTACAAAAGCCACCCTTTTACAAATAAAATTTATCAGCCGGCCACTGTCTTTTCAATGGATTTCCATAAATGTTGCGCGGAAGCATCCCAGGAAAATGCTTTGCACCTTTGAAATCCTTTTTCAATCAACCCTGCACGCAAAATTTCGTCCTCAGCTATTTTTCTCATGGCTGACGATATCTCATCTACATTGAACGGGTCAACCAACAGGGCTGAATCACCTGCTACTTCAGGCATGGAGGTAACATTGGAAGTGATCACAGGCACACCCGCTGCAAAAGCTTCAAGTATTGGAATGCCAAATCCTTCAAAATAGGATACATAGGTCATTGCCAATGCAGATGCAGTAGCACAACATAATTCTTCGATAGGAAGCCGTCCGGTAAATACGACATCTTCTTTGTATTGCATGGCATCAAAAGTCAGTTGCAGGTCTTTGTTGTGCCACATTTTTGAACCCACGATCAGCAGTTTGATGTTACTTCTAGTTGTTTTCTTAAACCGATCAAATGCTTTGAACAAATTATCAAGATTTTTCCGGTCGATGAGTGCTCCTACATATATAAAGAAATCGTTATTTTCCGTGTATTTCTCTTTTATTTCTTTTTTAATGATTTCTTTTACAGGTATATAGCTTTTATTTACACCATTGTAAACCACGTCAATTTTAGCGGGATCAATACCATACTGTTTTGCAATATCGTTTTTTGAGAATTCGGACACCGTTGCTATCCTGTCGGCTTTACGGGCGAAAAGCGGTGTGAAATGCCGGTAATATTTTCGAATGAGCCAGGGCATTTTTTCCGGGTAATGTTCGAAGTTCAAATCGTGAATAACCACGAGGTTTTTAAAGGGCGAGTGCAATGAATTAAAGGCATCGGGAGACACAAATACGTCCGGTTTTATTTTTTTTAAGGCATGTGGAATGGAATATTCGAACCAGATATAAAACAAGCTGACGTGTCGTGCCGGAGGGCCAATTACAACCGGTGTAACATTTTCATTAAAAATAAAAGTGGGGTCAAATTTCCGGTCGAAAATAAAGTAAAATTGGTGTTCAGGATGGTTACTTACAATTCGTTGAAGTGTTTCGAACATAAACCACCCGATTCCTTCCAGTTTGTTTTTCAACAAAAGCCTTGTATTTACAGCTATTTTCAATCGGGCGATTTGATTTATACTTTATATCGCAAATATCAGAAATTAAAACTTAACAGGAACCAATTATACTTTTTAAAGTGCTTTTAACGTTTTGCAAATCTATCTACCTTTGCGCTCATGCAAAAGAAATTTTTAAAGAACCTCGCGTTTCTTATTTTTCTTAATCTCCTTGTGAAGCCTTTCTGGATACTGGGCGTCGACAGGGAGGTGCAAAATGCACTCGGGCCTGAAGAATACGGTTTTTATTTCACCATTCTGAATTTCTCTTTCCTTTTTTATATCCTCCTGGATTTGGGGATCACCAATTTCAATAATCGCAATATCGCCCAAAACAACCAATTGCTGAACAAGCACATGGCCGGGATTAGCACATTGAAAATATTGCTGGGTTTTGTATATGGCTTGCTGGTGTTTATTATTGGATGGATCATTGGTTATGACGGGCGTCAATTACACCTACTGGCGTGGGTAGGATTTAACCAGTTCCTCTTGTCATTCATTCTTTATTTGCGTTCAAATATTTCGGGCCTGCTGTTGTTTAAAACAGAGGGTGTTTTGTCGGTACTCGACAGGCTTTTGATGATCTTTGTTTGCGGAAGCCTGCTGTGGATTGTAACTTTCAGGGAACATTTTACCATTGAATGGTTTGTATATGCCCAGACGATCTCTTATGCCATAACCGCCATTATCGCATTGGCAGCCGTATTGCACCGTTCCGGGAAACTGCGTCTGAACTGGAATCCCGTCTTCTTCCTGATGATCATTAAAAAAAGTATGCCGTTTGCAATTTTGGCATTACTGATGAGCTTTTACAGCCGTATCGACCCGGTATTGATTGAAAGGATATTAGGTGGTTCATTTGGTAACGAACAATCAGGGATTTATGCCCAGGCTTTTCGTCTGCTCGATGCCGGGCAAAACTTTGCCCTGCTATTTTCAGTGCTTTTATTGCCGCTTTTTGCCAGGATGATCAAAGAAAATGAATCGCTGACCAAACTTTTGAACCTCTCGTTTTCAATTATCATTTCAGGAACACTTATTGTTGCCCTCACATCGTTGTTTTATGGTGAACAGATCATGCAATTGTTATATACACCAGCAGAAGGGGAGTTGTATACCAGCTACCTGGAAAGGATATTACTTTCTGCAAAAATATTCAAGTTGCTTATGTTCAGTCTTGTATTTGTATCGTCCATTTATATTTTTGGTACGCTGCTTACCGCAAATAACAGTTTGAAATATTTGAATTTGATTGCTATAGTTAGCTTAGCAGCCAATATCATTTTGAATTTTATCCTAATTCCAAAATATTTTGCATTGGGTTCTGCCTATGCAAGCCTTGCCGCGCAGGCATTATCGGCCATGTTGCAAATTTTCATCGCGTACAGGCTATTTAAATGGAATGTAAATTATAAATTGATTTTAAGGTTATCTGCTACCATAATTCTAACATTAATTACAGGCTATTTGCTTCAATATATCCAGATTCAAAACTGGATCATTTCAATGAGTCTGATGCTAATAGCAGGTCTACTGATTTCATTTGGTTTAAGATTATTGAACATCAGGGAATTCATTTCCATATTAAAAGGATAGATACAATGATTAGCAAATATTAGCAGTTGGAATATCATTAAAAATTCCTATTTTTGAGAACTCTAAATAAATCGCATGGAGTTAAGTGATCAGGCTAATACGCCTTTTTTTTCAGGAACCATCATGCAGGTGATATTAAAGTATAGGAAACACCTGATTGTTATTGGAATTATTGCTATTCTGGCTTCCGTAATTTTTTCTGCTCCTTTTTTTATCAAGCCACTTTATAAATCAACCGTCATTTTGTATCCAACGGCTAGTAATTCAATATCAAAAGCATTACTGAGTGAAAACCGTGGAAATACAAAAGATATTCTTGAGTTTGGTGAAGATGAACAAACCGAGCAAATGCTCCAGGTACTGAATTCAAATAAGATCAGAGACCGGATCATTGCCAAATACAATCTTTTAGATCATTACGGGATTGAAAAGGACTCGAAGTATAAGATGACCAACCTGTTCAAACAATATGAAAACAATTTCACCTTTCGTCGTACAGAATACATGGCCGTTAAAATATCCGTTTATGATGAAGATCCGCAATTAGCGGCTGATATGGCGAATGATGTTGGCGAACTAGTGGATTCTACCATCAATACGATGCAGAAGGAAATTGCACGAAAAGCATTCCGAATTGTTGAAAAAGAATATTTATCGCTAAAAAAAGAAGTGGAAGTTAAAGAAGATTCACTTACGATATTAAGGGAACTGGGTGTTCATGATTACGAAAGTCAATCAGAAATGTTCAATAGGCAGCTTGCAATTGAAATGGCCCAGGGAAATACTTCTGGTGTAAAAAGGTTGGAGCAAAAACTTGAAATTCTAGCAAAATATGGCGGACCCTATGTTTCTATAAGGGATGCCCTGGAACATGATAAAAAATTATTGAGTGAGCTTAAAGCTAAATATGAAGAGGCCAAAGTGGACGCTACTGAAAACCTGCCCCACAAATTTGTTGTTAGTAGTGCTTATAAAGCAGAACGTAAATCGTATCCCATCAGGTGGCTAATTGTAGTTATAACTACTTTTTCAGCTTTATTTCTGGCATTACTCATATTTGGCTTGATCGAGGTGTTTGCTGATAATTTGCAAATTATCTCAAAAAAAAAAAGAACTGATCAAAGATCATTAAGTTCGATATTCACTTATTTTAAAAGTGAAAAGAGCTCAATAAGGTATAAAACTGAAGAAAAAAAGGCAGTTGAAGCGACGGAACTAAAACATACCGCGGCAGGTAAAAAAAGGATAGCTGACGAAAAAGAAATTGAAATAAATCAAAGAGATAACTTTATAACGCAAATGGAAAATTATTTTAAAAGTGCGAATCTGATCAATGTGATTGATAAATGGAAAATTCATTTGTTGGTCATTGTTCTGATAGCTGCCCTGGCTGCTGCTATTTTTTCAGGACCGGCATTTATAACCCCGTTATTCAAATCATACGCGGTGGCGTATCCGGCTAATGTGGAACCGTATTCTGAAGAAAGTGAAACAGAACAGATGCTTCAGATACTGAACTCGCAGGATATTAAAGATAGTGTCATTCAAATGTTTGACTTGCCAAGACATTATGAGATTGATACCGATTACAAATATTTTAAAACAGTATTGCTTTACGAGTACAATCAAAATGTAAGTATCAGTAAAACTCCATACGAATCGGTTCAGATCGAGGTGTTGGATAAAGATCCAAATACCGCAGCTATGATGGTGATTGCCATTATTGACTTTTATAATAAAAAAGTGGGCTTTCTGCATAAATCAAAATATCTTGAAGTCATCGATATGTACGAATTTCAGCTACAGATGAAGAGAAATACTCTGGATTCACTGAAAAACCTCATGATAGAATTAGGAACAAAGCATGGTATCATTGAGTATGAATTTCAGAGCCAGGAAATCATGCGTGGATACCTGAAAACAATATATGGGAGTAATAGTAGTCAGATTAATAGTAAAGAAGTTGACAGACTTTTTACAAGTATGCAAAACTATGGAGGGCAATTAGTTGAGATTGTAAAAATGATAGAGAATGAGGCAATTTCATATGTGACTATTAAGGAAGATTACGAAATGACCTGGAGATTCATTAATTCGGATCTTACATATGCAAATATCATAACATCGCCATTTCCTGCTGATAAAAAAACGTACCCGGTGCGCTGGCTTGTAGTTGTGGTGGTTTCATTGGCTGCCTTCATTTTAGCTACACTTGTTGTTTTTATCCTTGAAAGCAGAAAAAAACGGTTGTAAAATACTGTCGTCATCCAATCTATGGTTGAAAAAGCAAAAATAATTTGGGTTTATGCGATAACAGCGCTGTTCTTAATTATCAATTTTTATTTGGTACTTGAAAAGGACTTTTATTGGTTCTTTTTACTGCCAGTGGTGCTCATCGTACTTTATTATTACTTGGTTTCGCTGGATAAGGTCATTCTCCTTATAACATTTCTCACACCACTTGCCGTTAATATCAGTGATTTGGAAATGGGGCTTGGTATTTCCCTTCCTACTGAGCCACTGATGTTTGCTGTAGTTGTTTTGTTTTTAGCCAATTTAATATTCAATAAGAAGTATGAAAGACAAATTGGCCAGCATCCTGTATCCTATATTATTTACCTGAGCTTGTTTTGGATGTTTTTAACAACTCTTACCAGCGAATTACCGCTTGTTTCCTTAAAATATTTATTGGCTCGTATATGGTTTGTCGTGCCGTTTTATTTTATTGCCGCGATGGTATTCAGGGATATGAAAAATATCAAACGTTTCTACTGGTTATATATCTCCGGTTTGTTAATTGTTATTATTTATACCCTGATACAACATGCCAGTTATGGTTTTGAAGAAGAAGCCGGGCACTGGGTGATGTCGCCATTCTATAACGACCATACCGCGTATGGTGCTGCTCTGGCCATCTTTTTTCCGGTGGTGGTTGGATTTTTGTTTTATCCGGATTTAAGTAAAGCCATCAAGGTGCTGAATGTTTTTATTTTGGCAATATTCACGATAGCCGTTATATTTTCCTACGGAAGAGCTGCCTGGATTAGTATTGTAATATCATTCGTTGTATTTATGATCGTTATGATGCGCATCAAATTTTATTGGCTGGTTATAACAGGTGCAATTTTACTGGGTATTTTCTTTTCGTTTCAGCACCAGATACTGGACAGGCTGGAGAAGAATAAGCAGGATTCTTCGGCAAATTTTATTGAGCATGTCCAATCAATCGCTAATATATCTTCTGATGCTTCTAACCTTGAAAGGATCAATCGATGGCAGGCAGCCATCAGGCTTTTTACTGACAGGCCGGTGTTCGGTTGGGGACCCGGAACATACCAGTTTGTCTATTCACCATACCAGCGCTCAAAAGAAAAAACGATCATTAGTACGAATTTAGGAGATCAGGGAAACGCACATAGTGAATACCTTGGTCCGCTTGCCGAAATGGGACTTATTGGTATGTTGATCGTCCTAGTGTTATTTTCCGTGATTATATATACCGGTTTAAAAGTATACAAGAATGGAAATAAAGAAGTGAAATTTTTAAGCCTGATGTCTACCCTTGGCTTGATTACCTACATTTCGCATGGTTTCTTGAATAACTTCCTGGATACGGATAAGCTTTCCGTGCCTTTTTGGGGATTTGCAGCGATCATTGTAGCATTGGATGTCTATCATACCCATCAGCATCCAAAGCAAATAGAAAAAGAAAAGAGATAAAACCTACCTGAATTTCTTCATGAACTCCGGCAATTCCTTCATGGCCACATACTGCCGCCAGTATTTTTTCACTTCGATGGCGGGGGACCCCATATAGGTGCAATTGCCTTCAATGGTTTTATCAACTGCAGAAGTGGCCAGCAGTACAGCTCCTTTTTTAATAGTAATATCCTTGTTCACAGCTACCCGGGCCCATAATATGACATCATCTTCAATAACGGTAACCCCTGCAATGGCAGCATATGCTCCGATCAGGCAGTTTTTGCCAATCCGTGTGTCATGGCCCACCTGACACTGGTTGTCCATTTTGGTGCCCTTACCAATAATTGTATCGCCTGTTACACCTTTATCAATAGAACAGCAGGCTCCTATTTCAACATCATCTTCAAGAATCACCCTTCCCCCTGAATGAAACTTCACATAACCCTGAGGCCGCCTCTGAAAATAGTAACCATCACCTCCAATTACCGAATTGGAATGTACAATAACATTATTCCCTATGATGGAATGATCATAAATACTGGCATTGGAATGGATGATGCAGTTGTCACCGATAACAACATTATTCCCTATAAATGCACCAGGCTGAATAACCGTATTCTTTCCAATTTTAGCCGTGACACTGATGGCAGCATTTGAAGGCTGAAATGGCCTGAATTTCATGATGAGCTGGTTGAATGCATCGAATGGCGCCGGATGAATCAGGAGTGTTTTATTTTCAGGGGGATCAACTTCTTTATTGATAATAATTACCGTTGCAGCTGAGTTGAGTACCTTGTTATAATATTTCGGGTGATCTACAAAAGTTACATCACCTTCACGCACCACATGTAACTCATTCAATCCGATGGCGGTGTTATCAGTGCCTTTTATTTCTGCTCCAATAATGTCTGCAATTTCAGAAACGTGCAGGGGTTGGGGAAAATCCATGTTTATACTTTTACGCGTTCTGAATATTCTTTTGTCCGGGTATCTACCTTGATATGGTCACCTTCATTGATGAATAAGGGTACTTTCACCGTTGCACCGGTTTCAACCGTTGCATCTTTAAAAGTATTGGTGGCTGTATTGCCTTTATCACCGGGTTCAGTATACGTGATCTGCAGGATAACATAAGTTGGCATTTCGCAGGAGATGGCAGAGTCGGTTTCGGCATGGAAAGAAATTTGAACCAATTCACCTTCTTTTAATAACTCAGGTGCTGAGATCATTTCTTTATTAATGAAGGTTTGCTCGTAGTCTTCGGTATTCATAAAATGATAAATGTCTCCTTCATTATATAAATACTGGTATTGCCGGTTCTCAATCCTCTGTACGTTTATTTTAACACCGGATGTGAACGTATTGGATAATACCTTACCCGTTTTTACATTTTTAATCTTGGTCCTGACGAATGCCGGGCCTTTTCCCGGTTTTACATGCTGGAATTCAACAATTGTCCATAATTCACCATTATGTTCCATACATAGTCCATTCCTGAAATCTGCGGTTGTAGCCATATTTATTTGGTTTATTGCGTATTAATATCTTAAAAATAATTTTTGATGTTTCAACTGCGAACTTAGTCTTTGATCCGGGTATAACCTTTCATCAAACCACGCTGCGAATTTGTAATAAAACTCAATATTTCGTCCCTGTCGGGTGTTGATGGAATGTTTGCTTCAATATACCTTACGGCTTGTGAAATATTGTGTCCTCTTAAGTAAAGGATCCTGTATATTTCCTGGATGGCATTTATTCTTTCATTTGTGAAGCCCCTTCTTCTGAGTCCTATGGAATTAACACCTATAAATGCCAGTGGATCACGGCCTGCTTTTACGAATGAAGGCACATCTTTACGTACCATGCTTCCTCCTGAAACCATTGTATGCATGCCGATATGCACAAATTGGTGCACTGCTGAAAGGCCTCCGAGGATGGCCCAGTCGTCGATTAAAATATGCCCGGCGAGGTTACATGCATTGGCAAGGATCACGTTGTTACCAATGGTACAATCGTGCGCAATATGAACATAGGCCATCAGCAGGCAATTATCGCCAATAATGGTCTTATTGCTTGCTCTTGTGCCGCGGTTGATGGTCACAAATTCACGAATGATGGTGTTGTCGCCTATGATCACAGAAGTTTCCTCGCCATCAAATTTTAAATCCTGCGGTATAGCTGCAATAACGGCTCCCGGAAAGATCTTACAGTTCTTTCCGATTTGGGCTCCTTCCATAATGGTAACATTGGACCCAATCCATGTACCTTCATCAATTTCAACATTCTTCTCAATGTTTACAAATGGCTCAATAACCACGTTTTTAGCAACTTTAGCTTGAGGATGGACATATGCCAATGGTTGATTCATCGGGTTTTGCTTTTATTTATTTTTTACTATTTGTGCTGTTAAATCCACTTCAACTGCTACTTTATCACCCACATATGCTTTACCGTTCATTGAGCAAATACCTCTTTTAATCGGTGAAGAGAGTTCAATGACAAACACCAGTACATCGCCTGGAACTACCTTATTACGAAACCTGGCTTCGGAAATTTTCAAAAAATAAGTAGAATACAACTCGGGTTCGTCCACTTTACTTAACACAAAAATACCTCCTGCCTGTGCCATCGCTTCCACCATGATAACTGCCGGCATGATCGGCTCGTCTGGGAAATGCCCCACGAAATAGGGTTCATTCATGGTGACAGACTTTAAAGCGACAATATGCTCATCACTCAATTCCAACACTTTGTCGACCAATAAAAATGGCGGACGATGCGGAATCAATTTCTTTATTTGCCTGACATCGTACACGGGTTCGGCATAAATATCAAAAGGCGGACTTTTCAGCATTGTTGTTTTAGTATTTATATGTTTATATATAAGTTTTGCAAATTCTGTATTTGACAGATGACCCGGTCTAACAGCAGTAACTTTTCCTTTGATAGGTTTTCCAAGCAAAGCCAAATCGCCGATTACATCCAGTAATTTATGCCGGGCAGGTTCATTCTCATGGTAAAGATCAAGGTTATTCAATATACCTTCTTCTTTAACGCCTACTTTTGGTTTGTTAAAAAGTGTGGCCAATCTGTCCAACTCTTCCTGGGATACTTTCCTGTTAACAAAAACGATCGCGTTACTCAGATCGCCACCTTTAATAAGATTGTTTTTTAACAAGAATTCCAGTTCATGCAGGAAAACAAATGTCCGGCAATTGGCAATCTCTTTCACAAAATGATCCATATGATCGAGTTTTGCTTCCTGTTCACCCAACACTTCGGTTTCAAAGTCGATGGTTACATCAATTGAAAAATGATCGGCAGGTTCAATCTTCAGCAATACGTTTTTCTCAGGGATGCTATATTCGATCGGTTCTGTTATCTCAATAAATTGCCTTTCTTCATTCTGCTCTTTTATACCGGCGTCTTTCAATGCTTCAACAAAATATCTTGAAGATCCGTCTTTTATAGGTATTTCTTCAACATCCAGTTCAATTAAAACATTGTCAATTCCCAAGCCCATCAGAGCTGCCAACACATGTTCGATCGTATAAATGGATGTTCCGTTTTGGGCAATGGTGGTGCCGCGGTCGGTGCTTATTACATGACTGATATCAGCATTGATAACAGGCTGTGAATCAACATCAATTCGTTTGAATTTAATACCGTGGTTTGCAGGAGCTGGTTTAAATGTCAATGTACCATTCTGGCCCGTATGAAGCCCGGATCCCTTTACCGTTACCGGTTTTATAATTGTCTTTTGCTTATTTGACATACAGTAAAGAAGGGTGTGTTAGATTTTGAATGCTGCAAAAGTAAGAATTTTTATGTAGCAGCATAGCATCAGTTGGTTGCTAATGCATTTCAACTTACCCATAGCTAAAACAATTACCTGAAGAAGCATCTTATATTAAGGATATCAACCTTTTCTTTCCAGTTCATTCACCCTTTTTACAAGTGTATCCAGTCGCCTGAAATGGACATACGAGCGCTGGTAATCCCTGATATTAAATGCAGGCGATCCTTCTACAATGGCATTCTCTTCGGTGATGCTTTTTCCTACGCCTGCTTGCGCTGCAATTTTAACGCCATCGGCAATGGTTAGATGCCCGATAATGCCTACCTGGCCTCCGATCATGCAATTTTTGCCAATTTTTGTAGAACCCGAAATTCCGGTTTGAGCAGCAATCACTGTATTTTCACCCACTTCAACGTTATGAGCAATTTGTATCAGATTATCTATTTTGGCACCTTTCCGGATAATGGTGGAGCCAATGGTAGCCCTGTCAATCGTTGTGTTGGCACCTACTTCCACACGGTCTTCAATAATTACGTTACCAATCTGGGGAACCTTATTGTAGGCATTGTCGTTCTGCGGGGCAAATCCAAAACCATCGGCACCAATTATGGCACCTGCGTGGATGGTGCATTCATGGCCAATTTCACATTCATCATAAATACTGACACCCGAAAATATTTTTGTTGCAGTTCCAATTTTACAATGATTGCCAATTGAGGTGTGAGTGTAAATCATCGCATGGTCACCAATAACTGCATGATCGCCAATAGAAACAAATTCGCCGATATACACATCTTTTCCAATGGTGGCGCTTTCTGCTATATAGGCACTTTTTGAAATACCGGTTTTCTTTTCTTTAGATTGCTGATACAATTCCAGCAATTGCG
>PKSW01000431.1 GCA_002869465.1 Marinilabiliales bacterium | reverse complement strand
AACGGGTAAGGATGAAGGTCCGCTTACGCTGGAGCGCTCTAAAACAATAGACGAGGAGATTTCAGCAAAAGTTATTGACTTCCTGGACCGCAACGATCCAGATAAGACAGGTAAACCGTTTTTCGTGTGGTACAACCCCGCGCGTATGCACGTTACGACCATGTTGTCGCCTAAGTACGAGGCTATGCTTGGCGTTAAGGGTGGCAAAGACTGGGGCCCAAATGAAGTTGGAATGAAGCAGATGGATGACAACATTGGATTGGTGTTCGAGAAGCTCGAGGAAATGGGCGAGATGGACAACACCATCATCGTTTTCACCACCGACAACGGAGCAGAAGTTATTACTTTCCCGGATGGAGGTGTTACACCGTTCCGTGGCGGTAAACTTACTACCTGGGAAGGCGGTATGAGAGTCCCGTTACTGATCCGTTGGCCGGGACATATAGAGCCGGGTATTATCAAGGATCAGATCTTCTCAATGATGGATTTTTTACCTACCCTTGTTGATATCGCAGGCGGCCCTTCCGGAGACGACCTAAACAAACAGATTATGGCCGGAGAGTACCCCGGCATCGTAAAAACCAAACTGAACGGTGTGAATCAACGCGCTTACCTGGAAGGCACGGGCGAATCTGCGCGCGACTACTTTTTCTATTACAGCGGAACACACCCATCAGCGGTGCGTTACAAAAACTGGAAGATGTACTACGCAATGGCACCTTCAGACCCATTGGGTGGACTTTTGGGAGTGCAGGAATATCACTGGACACAGGTCTGCAACCTCAAGCGTGACCCGTTCGAAGGTTCTCTCATGAATGTAAACACTTTGGCCGGCATGACCGGTGTGTTGGCCGCGCCCAGCACGGCTTATATTTATGATTGGAACATACTGCCGATTGGGCAGCTGATGTGGATGAAGGAGCTGATGAGCTACAAGGAATTCCCTGCGCTGCAGACCCCGTCCAGTTACAACCTGGATCAGATTATAACGGAAATGCAGGAATCGAAAACCGGTAGCCACGCGGGCGAATAGTTTAGAAAATGCAACGCCGCAGATAAAAAAATTAAATTTGAATATAAGAAAGTGGGGCGATGGTAACATTCCCCACTTTTTTATTTAGAAGAATTCCGTGTCAATAAGTTTTATTAGAGATAGGTGAATAATTTTTGGGACTTACAGCATAAATTTGATAAAAAGCATAATTTTGAAGATAAACAAAAATGAAATCAATGAAAGTAAAACCATTTATACTTCGAATCCTTATGTTTAGTGCATGCCTCTTTATCATACTGGCATGTAAAGAAAAGACGAATACACAATCTAATGGAATAGACCATTTCGATGCTGGGCTTAAGGCCGTAGATGCCAACAACATGCCACAGGCGTTTCAGGAATTTTTAGCGGCAGCTAAAGAGGGGCATTCCGATTCCCAGTTCAATGTTGCACTCATGTATGAGCAGGGTCTTGGGGTTAGTAAAAATGAAAAGGAAGCGTTTTTTTGGTATGGCAAATCTGCCTCGCAGGGAAATTCAGGTGCACAATTTAATCTTGGTGTGCTCTATGAAAATGGGATTGGCACTACCATTGATTTCGCAAAAGCAAATGAGTGGTATCGTAAGGCTTCAGAACAAGGGGATGGGTTGGCTATTGGCAATCTGGGAATGTTGTATATACGTGGCCAGGGTGTACAAGAAAACAAGGTAGCGGGTATGGCACTTCTCCTAACATCTGCTTTTATGGATACTTCTCCTGAAAACCATGCAAGGAATAATATTACTGCAACTCGTGGTTTAACAACTGCTATGTTTATGGAAGCCCAAGCCCTTTCAGACGAAATGAGTCTTGCTGAGAACGTCTTGGTGCCACTTGATATCTATTTGAATAAATGAGATAAAAGTGCGAATAGGAATTAATTATTACCTTTTTTCTTTAAAGAGGCTATCTCTTTAATTAATGAGACAGTCACTTTTTTATTTCAATATTCACTGGTCAGCTTCGCTCAAAAAAAACCAATTTATGATAATAAGGTGATTTTAATCTTGAATCAGGATTCTGAACAAAATCAGGAGATTTGTGTTACTATTTAAATCATTCATAAAGAATGAATTTCAAAATTGATAAACATCAATTTTAGTTTAAAAATCAAAATGTATCTTAGATTCTGAAAATGTGTATTATTTTTGTTAAGCTTT
>PKSW01000273.1 GCA_002869465.1 Marinilabiliales bacterium | reverse complement strand
TGAGTGTAGTTTCTCAGGATGTTGGCAGGGTGATTCTCAATCTGATCAACAACGCTTTTTATGCAGTGGATCAACGCACAAAAACCCTGAAAGGATTGGATAATCAAGAAAACTACAATCCAATGGTTAAAGTTAGAACTAAAACGCTGGAGAATTCTATTGAAATCAGCGTGAAAGACACTGGCGATGGCATTCCCGATTCCATCAAAGACAAGATATTCCAACCCTTTTTCACCACCAAACCCACAGGAGAAGGAACAGGTTTGGGATTGAGTTTGAGTTATGATATTATTACGAAGGGACATGGAGGAGCCTTGAAAGTAAATACGAAACCAGGAGAAGGAACAGAGTTAATCATTCAGTTACAGCTAAATAATAGTAACATTTAAAAAAAGACTATGAGGATCACTATATATATAAATATCATTGGCATTTTCGTTCTTGCAAGCCTTTCTTCCTGCAATCAACAATTTAGCATGCAAGATGACCAGGATCTAAGTGCCAATCAAGTGCCTATAAGCCGCTCTTTTGAGCTTACGACTCCCCAAACCATCGAATGGGAAATGGTGAATCCTGATAGTATTCCTGCACCTAAAACTTACCCGCTGGATATTGACCAACTGCCTGCCCGGCCTTTTAGCATTAATGAATTCAAAGCTTTAAAGTCACCAATCGAAGAATCTCCATTGGATTATGATCCTCAGAAGAAGATTCCCCTTGAATTCGACACCGTTGCGGTTGAAAAGAAAACATCCATCCTTCCCACACCGCTGGTCACCAGAATGAATAAACCGCGCATCCTGAATGGAACCTCTTCAGGTATGTTGCAGCTTTCATCAAGTGAGGGACTGCCCTCGAACGAAATCAGAAAAGTGCTTCAGAACGAAGATGGGAGCTATTGGATTGCCACATTTGAAGGTGGACTGTGTTTATACGATGGCAAAGATTCATATATCTATGATTACAGAAACATATGGGATATAGCTTTGGACCAGGATGGTAAACTTTGGGTGGCCACCGGAAATAATGGAGTCTATGTACTGGATTTCAAGAAAAGAACTGAAACCCATTTTCTGGCAAAGAAGACCATCCTTACCCTACTTTGTGATTCTCAGGATAAAATGTGGATGATAGAATGGCGAGAAGCCACCTGGGTTATGGATAGTGAGATGAAGCATTTGAGGCGAATCGCCAATCCCGGATTTGAAAGAGGGTTTCGATTAATCGAGGATCATAACCACAATATTTGGCTCGGTCATCTCAGTAGCGGCCAAAACGTATTAAGTGTCATGGGGAAAAACCGGGAAAACTATACAGACATCTTGAATCTTGGCCCTGGTCATTTTTTTCAGGATTCAGATCACAGGATGTGGTTATCTAACAGAAATGGAGCCATGGCCATTTCATTAGAAAAACAAACAGCCACTAACATAGACGAAAGAAATGGGTTTTATGGAAATGCGCGTTTATATGAGGAGGATAATCAGGGAAGGTTATGGATGATAAAAAATGATACCATAACGGTGCTTAGTAAAGATCGTACTCAGATGAAAACAATGGTCACAAATAGTCCTGTTAGTTTACCTCAAAAAATTGGCTGTGTAATGAAAAATGCAAAGGGGGTCATCTGGATAGGTACACTTACTAAGGGTATTCTGCTGATAGACCCGGATGGGCCTTTGCCCGAGCATCTCGACGTTTTGAATGGTTTGACCAGTAGCGAAATCTGGAGTTTCGAACAAGATCATCGGGGAAATATTTGGATGGGTTCACGAAACAACATAGATATTTATAATCCTTCAACAGGAACCATTAAAACAATCGGTCAGTCCATAGTATATAATAATTCAGCTAATAATAGAATTTCGTTCATCAAGGAAATAGAAGATGATAAAATTTTCGTCGATGGCGTACACGGTTTTTATTTAATTGACCGAACCGAAAATGTAATAACCCGTTATCTGGATGATGTAAACCTGGCAAACCGGGTATTTGGTGCCCTAAAGGATGAAACAGGGGCTTACTGGTTAAGCTCTTCAAATGGATTAGCGATCTACAATCCAGAAACAAACAGTTTAAAAATGCTCCCGGGCTTATCTCCTCATTTGGATAGCAGAAGGGTTATTTGTATTGAAGTTGATGGATCAGGACGATACTGGGTAGCTACAGATAATGGACTGGCTATTATTGATAC
>PKSW01000349.1 GCA_002869465.1 Marinilabiliales bacterium | reverse complement strand
GCTTTCATCCACAATTGACCCAATTTTATATTCTTTACTGCTTTCAATAAAATAGATTTAAATCTTAATGTCTGCTGGGCTATTTATGTTATAAAATAGCTTCTCATCGTAAAATGGTAATGAAGCGTCGATTTTTACAGTGGCAAACCGGATGTTCTTAAAGAAATCCATCAACTTATAGTTTCCTTTTTGAATTGAATGTTCAATTTCAGGCAGTATATTCTTCGAGTAAATGCCACATAATGGTTCTACCTTGTTGTCCCCATGTGAAGCAACAAGAACATCAAAATCTTGCATTTTTTCATATATGAATTTTAGCAATTCCGCTTCTAAGAATGGCATATCGCAAGAAACAATCACATTTCGTTGTGTTTTTGTATATTTCAATGTTGAAAAGATGCCACCTATAGGTCCTATTCCTTTTATTTCATCTTCAACAATTGGATAGCCGAATTCTCTGTATGCATTAAGTTCATTATTTGCACCGATGACAATTGAATCAACAATAGGTTCAAGTAATTGAATTGCATAAGAAATTAAAGGTTTGCCCTGAAAATCAACCAGACCCTTTTCCTTACCCATTCTGCTGCTTTTTCCTCCCGAAAGAATGATACCTGTCAGTTGACTTTCATTCATAAATAATAGAATTAACTCATGGCTTTTAGATTAAAATCAGCCGCCTATCTTCACCTTCTTTGGATCACCGGAACTGCCTGTTCCGCTTCCCCCACTTTTATTTCCAGAACTACCACCATCATTTTTATTGTAATATTTTAATGCCTCCGGCATCCATTTCTGCAAATTACTGATGCGTGTATCATTGGATGGGTGGGTACTCATAAATTCAGGAGGTGACTGACCGCCGCTTGCAGCTGCCATTCGTTGCCAGAATGAAATGGAGGCCTCTGGGTTATACCCGGCTATCGACATAAATATTAATCCTAAATGATCGGCTTCACTCTCATGTAACCTGCTGTATGGTAGCAAGGCTCCATAATAGGAACCTACACCATAAGCCATCATCCATAAAGATTGTGTTTCGGCTGGCTGGTTTTGCAATGCCACTGATAGCGCCACGCCACCATACTGTTGTAACATCCCCTGGCTCATCCGCTCGTTACCATGATCTGCTATGGCATGTGCAATTTCATGACCCATAACTACTGCCAGTCCATTTTCATCCTGTGTGATGGGTAAAATACCTGTATAAACAACCACTTTCCCCCCAGGCATGCACCAGGCATTGGCCTGGTTATCTTCAACAAGGTTAAATTCCCAATTAAATCCTTCTAACAACTGAGCATAATTATTATCAAATAAATACTGAACAACAGCTCCTTCAATATTCCTTCCAACACGTTTGACCATTTCAACCTGTTCCTGGTTAGAACTTAAATGGGTGGAGTCAAGGAAAGCATCGTATTGGGCAAAACTCATAGCTAACAATTCGCTTTGCGGAATCATAGCCAGCTGTTTACGGTTTGTTAATGGAACAGTACTGCATGAGAAAATAATCAAGCTGATCAAAAAGAAGGTAATAAATCTTGGGCTTTTCATGGCGTTTTTATTTGGTTAACTGATCAAGACAAAAATAGACAACTATCTCCATAACTCAAAAAACGAAAATCACTTTGTAATGCAAATTCATAAGCCGTTTTCCAATTGTCACCAATTAAGGCAGCAACCAATAATAACAGCGTGCTTTTTGGCTGATGAAAATTAGTGATTAGCCCTTTTATGATCTTAAACTGATATCCGGGAGCTATCATTAACTGGGTTTGCCCTTTCAGATATTTCAAGTTCCTTTTTTCTAAATATTCGATCAATATCCGGAAGGCTTCCCTGGCGTTCAATTTATATTCACTTTCCTGATATGGATCCCATTGCTGAACATCAAAATGATCGTCACCTGATTTCAATTTGAGTGCCATCCAATAAAGACTTTCAAGTGTTCTGAGGCTTGTTGTTCCCACTGCAATTATGCTTTCATCCAGTTTGAGATACAGATGTTTCAATGCTTCCAAAGAAATGACGATCTGCTCCGTGTGCATTTCATGATTGGAAATGGTTTCGGAGGATACAGGTTTGAAAGTTCCCGCCCCAACATGCAAAGTCACCTTTTCTGTTTCAATTCCCTTGTCTTTAATCGCTTTTAAAATCCTGTCTGTAAAATGCAGTCCGGCAGTCGGAGCTGCAACAGAGCCATTATTCCTGGCATAGATTGTTTGATAACGTTCTTTATCTGAGTCAACTGCCTGCCTGTTCAAATAAGGAGGTATGGGTACTAAACCCGATAATTCAATCATTTGAGAAAAAATCCAACTCTTTGGGTCCCACGAAAATTCAATCAGGAATGCTTCTCCAACATGCTCTTTTTTTTCTGCTTTAAAAATGATTTCTTCGCCATTGTAATCAATAGACATTTCCAACACCTCGTCTTTCCAGCGTTTTGCATTTCCAACAAAACATTTCCAGACAACAGAAGAAGTCAGCTGGAATGCCAGTTGAAAATCGTTGGTAGGAGCGACAGGTTCAAGGCAAAATATTTCGATGTTGGCACCGGTTTTTTTCTGAAAAATCAAACGGGCCTGTATCACTTTTGTTTCATTGAAAACCAGCAGACTATTGGAAGGAAGTAAATCAGCAATCTCTTTAAATTTTCTTTCTTCGGGCTGATCCCCATGCAGGAATAACAATTTTGAATCGTCCCTGTTTTTAAGCGGGAATTTCGCTATGCGATCATCCGTTAATGGATAATCAAAATCATTAATTTTTAAATGTCCCGGGCGCAATGAATTCATGTTAGCAAATCGCAAAAATACAATACTTATCCTCTTTGCGACCCCAAATGTTGTATTGGATTTATGTAAAGAATATGATCTCTACTTAAGAATGGCCTCCGGCTACGATCCTTAATATTTTAATATTCAGCACCAGCCAGCGCCATGCCTGCCAGATCATGCACCTCCTCCAGAAAAGTGTTGATTTTGTTGGCATGGGAGGATAGGATTCCTCAGAATACGGCACATTTTTTTTTGATATATTGTCCATTGATTTTAATTTTCTTTATTCGGGTAATAACCACCAAAACGGGTAACCTTTAGCTTTGTGCAAAAACATATAATGCATAAACCATTTTAACCAGTGTCCAGCCAAACCAGCTTCACCCATGGTATAATTCAGATCACGGCCATATTCAGGATATTTTTCCCAATCCTGAACTATCGGGCTCACCGTCATGGTAGCTGCAGCTCCGTTGATCATTCCGTAACCTGCCGATATAATGCATGCTGCACCCATTTTGGCCATGGATGCTTTGTGTTTCATCAGCGGTTTACCACTTTTAATCCATTCAATAATATTTTCGGCCACTATTTTCCCTGTAACCCCCGATGGCATCCCTGTTCTGGGTGGTGCAGGGAAAATAGCCATTCCATTGGGATTGGTCATGGGTTTTGAAATGGAATGCGGCGGTGCAAATGCAATTCCGACGGCAAATATATTGGCGTATGTTGGGTTTTGATAAGCAGATGGCCAGTCGTTTGCCGACCATTCTTCGAAAGGCTTTTTAGTATAGTCGGCATCAACTTTCATGAAGCCGTTTGGTGCAAATAACTCAGCCGTGATATCTTTGCCTTCTTTATTGTAAGATGTAAAACCAACACCGTTAAAAGCGGGTATCAGCATGGCAAAATCAAAGTTTTCTTCACCGGTGGTCCCATCCAATAATTCATAATGTACCTTTCCGTGTTCAACCTCCGTAACTCCAGCCCTTTTCAACCAGGAAATATTTCTTTGTTTTAAGAAAGACTCTGCAAATATGCGCGTTGAAGTAATATAGCCACCTCTTTTAATAAAGGCACCACCCATACCAAAGTCGCCCAATTCATATTCGTTGGTGATCCATTTCAGCTCTGCCAAATGCGATAGTTTCCGCTTTTTAATTTCGGAGGCCACATTTAGAATGTATTCAAACGCCGCCCCCTGGCATGTTGCACCCGGGTGTCCCACACCGATGAGAAATTTTTGTTTTTCCCCTTTTTCCATTTTGGCGAAACACTTTTGTAATTCCTCCCAGGCATGAGCTGCATGGTCATAAGAACATACCGAAACGGTATTTTTACCCGGTCCAAGTCCTTTGGTAGCGGCAAAATTTAAATTGGGTCCCGTGGCGTTTATTAAAAAATCATAGGGGACTTTTTCTTTTTCGCCCACCTTATCCTGTCCTGTATATTCTATATTAACAAAACCTTTTTCAATCTCCGCATCTCCTTCCGGATGAATACTGACCGCTTTGGCTTGTTTGTATATAATTCCAGCTTTTTTATAGCGTTTGTCAAGTTTAAAACGCACCTGGTCAACGGTCATTCGACCCACGCCTATCCAGATATTCGATGGTATCCAATGATAATACGCATTGGGAGTTACAACGATCACTTCATGCTTTTTGCCCAGTTTCTTTTTCAGTAATGCAGAAGCGGTATGTCCTGATACACCTGCCCCCAAAACAACAATCGTAGCCATATAATTCTCTTATGATATATATCACAAATTTAATAAAATGAATATATTTATCAGATTTATTTTTCAGAAATAAGGAAATCACTAATTTTGAATAAAATGCATTTATGAGAATCAAGGATCATATTCCCAATTTTATTACGCTGCTGAATTTATTTGCCGGATTGTTGTCTATTTATTATGGGATGATTGATGAGTTACAGTTCGCAGGCATGATGATTTTTGTGGCAGCGGTTTTTGATTTCTTCGACGGATTTGCAGCCAGGCTACTGAATGCGAAATCAGAAATTGGCATTCAATTGGATTCATTAGCCGATATGGTTTCATTTGGGGTAGCGCCAGCTTTCATCCTGTTTCACACCATTGAATTTAGCATCGAGCTTACAGGAATATCTACATGGGAATATTTACCTTTTACGGCTTTTATCATTCCATTATTTGCTGCTTTGAGATTGGCAAAATTTAATATTGATGAAGAGCAGCAAACCTCTTTTATTGGGATGCCAACACCGGCCGTTGCCATTTTACTGGCTTCTTTTCCAATAATAATCATGGTGTGCCTTGCTGATAACAAAGGCCTCTATTACGACATTGTGACCAATCCCTATTTTCTGGCTGGCGTTGCTATCATAAGTTCATTTTTAATGGTGTCAAAAATCCCGATGTTTGCTTTGAAGTTTACTTCAGTTAGCTGGGCAGAAAATCAAACCCGGTATATTTTTATCATTCTGTCGGTGTTTCTTATTTTCTTGCTAAAACTGGCAGCCATACCCTTGATCATATTGCTGTATCTGCTCATATCAATCGTATTTATATTATTTAATTTTGAAAATAAAGACTGATCAAGAAAGAAAATTTTATATAAGAACTGTTTTATTCTTTAACGCTTGTAAAATCTTTTTTTCTCAATTCGAAATTCTGACCCAGGTAAACTTTTCTGACATGTTTATCTTCCGCCAGTTCTTCAGCAGAACCAGCTTTTAGAATTGATCCTTCAAACATTAAATAGGCCCGGTCAACTATGCTCAAGGTTTCATGTACATTATGATCTGTAATGAGAATACCGATATTTTTTGTTTTGAGCTTTGAAACAATGGATTGAATATCTTCAACGGCAATGGGATCAACACCGGCAAAGGGTTCGTCGAGCAGAATAAAATGAGGATTTACGGCCAATGCCCTGGCAATTTCAGTTCTTCTTCGTTCACCACCTGAAAGCTGAATACCTTTGCTTTTCCTGATGTGTTGCAGACCAAATTCATCCAATAAGGATTCCAATTTTTCATTCTGTTCTGCCTTGCTATATTTTGTAAACTGCATAACGGCCAGCAGGTTATCTTCAACGCTGAGATGTCTGAAAACCGATGCTTCCTGGGCTAAGTATCCGATACCGAGCTGGGCACGCTTGTACATGGGCATATCCGTAATTTCCTTATCGTCAAGAAAAACCTTGCCGGAAAAAGGTTTTATCAATCCAACAATCATATAAAATGTAGTTGTTTTGCCAGCACCATTTGGCCCTAATAAACCTATGATCTCCCCTTGGTTAACCTCAACAGTAACGGATTTTGCAACGGTACGCTGCCGGTATTTTTTAACAAGATCAACTGTGTGTAGTTTCATATCGTTTTCAAAGGTAGAAAATATTATACTGTCTAAAATGAAAAGTATATCGTTGCAAATATCCCAAATTTTGCGACATCCGGATTACCGGGATCGTTAAGATGTGTTAAACGCCAAATGGCATAAATCCGCAATACTTTAAAAATATTCTCAATTCCTGCCCCGGTTTCCAGGTATGGTTCATTTCCAAACGGTCTTAAATTATCAGGAAACTCAGAAAAGGATAAGTTTTTATTTGTAAGTGTTCCATAAACTCCCCTGAAGTAAACCACTTCGCGCCACTTCAATTTTCTGAACCCGGGAATCTTATTAAAAAAGTACCCGTCAAAATGATGTGTATAAAACCAATTGATATACTGGTCACTAACAAACTCGTAGTAATCCATCATATTTGATGAACCCTGATCGAACAACCAGGTTTCGTTTCCATCGTGAATTCTAAGTAAAGGGTATGGCAATGTTCCCCAGATTTTACCTGCATCGATGATAAATCTTGACCAACCTATTATACCTACATTAAACCACTGCTCAATACCAATATTTAACTTGTGATAGGTGTAGTCTTTATTATGTGATAAAGGAACCCCATATCGGTAACCAATAGTTATTATAGGATAATCACTTTTAATGGTTGCCCGGTTAAATTTTCCATCAATATATGTTTCTTTAAATGATATCCTGGTATCAAGTCCAATCTCTGAGGTTGTTATTGAGTTTGTGTAAACCGTATCATTCCTCGAGTCGGGGTAAATGATAAATTGGTCGTCGCCCAGTGGAAAAAGCTCTCTTCGCGTAAGGTTTACCGTATTTATCAACCCATGAAACCACTCATATTCATAAGCCATTTTGTATTCTCTTACGAATGTAAGTTTGTCAATTGGTCCCCGGCTAAAAAACGAACTTAATATATTGTCAGTTGCCCTTGCTGTCGGACTTAACCCGAGTTGTTCAAGATCATATGTATAGGATATCAGGAGTGATCGCCTTGGATTCTTTTGAGGCAAATACAATAGTTTGCCTCCGTATTTGAATGTCTCATCCAGCGTGCCATATGCAACATAAGCTTCCAGGTTGATTTTTTTGCTAAATGTAGTTGTAGTGCGTCCGCCAATCCTGAAACGGGCACCTTCAATTGCATTGTAACTAAATAACTTAAAATACGGGCCCAATTCAATTTTACCCCATGGAACATAACCGGTTACAAGCATATATGAAATATTGCGGTATCTCTTAAATGCAGGCACTTTCTTCACAGAATCGATCATTTTATATATACCATCTTCTGTTTTCGATAGTTCTTCAGGGCGAATCTTATTCCAATATAAATCATCTTTACTAAAAGCATTGGCTTGCAAAATAACATTTACAGGTGAGCGAAATATGGAGCTGTCATTGGGTACATTAAATCTGAAATCGCTGAATATACTTGTCTTATAACCGTATGCGCCAACAATTTTACGTGTATTTTCAACGACGTTAAAATCTACAAATAATTTTTCCTTTGATTTTATCCATGAAGTATCTCCTATTTCGGAAAATTCCTGTTTTATACCCATATCATTCACAAAATTCAGATTTGCATCGTCTGCAATTCGTAATTCTATATCGGTAATTGCATAGGAAGTGTCGTTTACCCATAGTCCTCCTGTATATGTTAGTTCCTGTCTTCTTTTAGGTTTAAACATAATATGGTAACACCATTTGCCACCCATAAAAGCACTATCAACCAAATAATACTTATAAAAGTCATGTCCGAAATCGGCAATCGGGCTCACAAAGTTTTTTTCGAATAATTCATTGAAATTGCTATAAATGTTGACATCCTGAGATAGTTTGCCAATAAACTGTATAATGTTTAGACTATCCAATCCTGCGACTTTAGATGCAAACACGACTTCCTTTTTTGACTTGGGATTACTTCTTTCATATACTTCTGACATGGTTTCTGTTATCATTATCGGTAAGTATGATTTGCCACTAATTGTTGAAGTGTCTACATAATCAAGAATAAATTTAAAAGGGTCCATTAATTTCCTGTTCATCAAACGGGCAGATACATTGTTCGCATCCATCTGAACTTTCGCATATGCATTGTATTTATAGGGTGTATATGGTTTGAATTCGTTGGTCTTCTTGTATTTAATGATGCTGTCTATGAGCGCATCAGCAGGATTGCCCGTGTATAAAATAACAACCTCCGGTAAATCTTCATCTTTTAATTCCAGTTCGAAATTTATTGTTTGAAACTGACCGCCAGCAACTGCCTTGATCATTGGTTTAAATCCCAGTAAAGACGCACGTATTGAATCATTATTTGCATGATTGATTTCTATAGAGTAAGTACCGTCAAAATCCGTCAGTGTTCCTTGAGATGTACTTTTGATTATTATATTAGCAAAAGGGATGGGTTCCTTTGATTGCGCATCTATAACCTGCCCCATGATTTTTGTCTCCTGGGCATCGCTTATCACAGGTACAAGAACAATGATTATTCCTACCAATAAACTGGCTAAAAATAAAAATGTCCGGGAATATTTAGTTCTGAGCGTTTTGTTACTTCGAAATGCCCTTTTCATTGAGTTCCTCCCAAAATTCCAACGCCCTGCGGGTATGAGGTATAACGATGCTACCGCCAACCAGGTTGGCAATGCCAAAGGTTTCCATCAGTTCGTTTGTAGTAGTTCCCTGCTTGTAACATTGTTGCAAATGATATGCAATACAATCATCGCATCGTAAAACCATTGATGCAACCAAACCTAACAGTTCTTTAGTTTTGCTGTTGAGCGCGCCATCCTGATATGCCAGTGTATCGACGCTGAAAATTCTTTTAATAATCTTATTATCAGGAGCAGCCAGAATTTTCTCATTCATCAACTCCCGGTATTCATTAAAAGTGCTTACTTTATTGTTTTTCATCAGTTTTAACCGTTACAATATTCCTTCCTTTAAAATGTCGTGTAAATGAATTACACCTATATATCTTCCATTATCAGTTACCGGTAGTTGGGTAATATTTGTTTCACGCATGATGTTCAGGGCATCAACCACAAGTTCATCCTTATCAATGGATTTTGGATTGTGGGTCATCACATCCTTCGCTTTCAGCTCCTGAAAGTTTGAATGGTTTTGTATCATTCTTCGTAAATCGCCATCTGTAATGATACCTACCAGTTTTTTGTTATCCAAAACCGCAGTAGCCCCCAATCTTTTTGAAGATATTTCAATAATTACGTTAGATATCGTTTCTGAAATTTGCACTTTAGGAACCTGGTTATTTACTGCCAGGTCCTCAACCCTGAGGAACATACGTTTCCCCAATACACCTCCCGGATGAAATTTTGCAAAATCAGAAGGTGTGAATCCCCGCAACTCCAACAAGCTAATGGCAATAGCATCTCCCATAACTAATTGGGCTGTTGTACTTGCCGTGGGAGCCAGATTATTCGGGCATGCTTCCTTTTCAACTGTGGTATCTACAATATAATCAGCTTGTTTCGCCAAATAGGATTCGGTATTACCCAAAATAGCGATGAGTTTATTGCCACGGGCTTTTAAAAGCGGAACCAATACTTTTATTTCAGGTGTTTCACCACTTTTCGATAAAGCAATAACAACATCATCTTCACATATAATGCCTAAATCGCCATGGATGGCATCAGCTGCATGCATAAATATTGCCGGTGTACCTGTCGAGTTAAAAGTGGCTACAATTTTTTGAGCAATATTGGCGCTTTTGCCTATTCCAGTTACAATAGCTCTTCCCTTCATATTGAATAACAGCTCCACTGATTGAATAAAATCCGCGTTTACTGAATTCAACAAATCTTTAACAGACTTGTACTCTGTTTCGATTGTTTTTGAAGCCGTTTTCCGAATTTTCTCTTTTTGATTCAAACTTTTTTTATTAAAACTGTTTTATTTGAGGCTTTTTATGCCTATATTTGTGTAAGTAGTTATGAGCACTTTACAAGTCTCTCAATTTCAAATCCTAATACCCATATTTGACGAAAGAACACGAAGACAAAGATATGATTTATCTGACATAAATAATGGAAGTAGTACAAGACAAATACGGGCTTAAACCAATTCTGAAGACATTTTTTGGTTTTTCAAGCTTTAAAGGCAATCAGGAAGCAATCATCACCAACCTGATGGATGGTAATGATACTTTTGTATTGATGCCCACCGGTGGCGGTAAGTCGCTGTGTTACCAGTTACCTGCTCTATTAAAAGAGGGAACGGCCATCGTTGTTTCACCTCTTATTGCATTGATGAAGAACCAGGTGGATATGATCCGTAATTTTGGAACTCAAAGCGGCATTGCCCATGTAATGAATTCTTCGCTGTCGAAAGCTGAATTGAATTTGGTTAGAGAAGACCTGCTTTCAGGGAAAACCAAGTTGTTGTACATGGCACCTGAATCATTAACCAAAGAAGATAATATTGAATTCCTTCAAAAAATAGATATATCATTTTATGCTATTGACGAAGCGCATTGTATTTCAGAATGGGGACACGATTTCAGGCCCGAATACAGAAAACTCAGGCCCATTATCAATGCGATCGGTAAAAAAGTTCCCACAATAGCGCTTACAGCTACGGCCACACTTAAAGTACAGGAAGATATTCTTAAGAACCTCGACATTGTAAATGCCCAGGTATATAAATCTTCTTTCGACCGGGCAAATTTGTATTATGAAGTTCGTCCGAAGACCAAAAATGTCATCAAAGACATTATTAAATATATCAAAACGCAACCCGGCAAATCGGGTATTGTGTATTGTTTATCGCGAAAAAAAGTGGAGGAAATCGCTGAAACACTGGTAGTAAATGGAATACGGGCACTGCCTTACCATGCCGGTCTGGATGCTGCCACCAGAAAGAAAAACCAGGACATGTTCCTGATGGAGGAAGTTGAAGTAATTGTAGCCACTATTGCTTTCGGAATGGGTATTGACAAACCCGATATCCGTTTCGTAATTCATCATGATATTCCTAAAAGCATTGAAGGATATTACCAGGAAACAGGGCGTGGCGGGCGCGATGGAGGCGAAGGGAACTGTGTTACTTTCTACAGCTATGATGACATTCAGAAGCTGGAGAAATTTATGAAAGACAAACCGGTAGCCGAACAGGAAATTGCTAAAGAACTGCTTTTTGAAACGGTTTCCTACGCTGAATCATCAGTTTGCCGCCATAAATTATTACTCCACTATTTTGGAGAACATTATCCACATGACAACTGCGGCGCTTGCGATAATTGCCTGAACCCGAAAGAAAAATTTGAAGGACAGGAAGATATGAAGCTGGCCATTGAAGCCATTGTTTATACCAAGCAACAGTTTAAAGCAAAGATCATTGCAGATATTCTGGCAGGAAAGAAAAGTGGTGATATTAAAGCGATTAAACTGGATAAGTTAGAAATTTTCGGCGATGGCAAAGAGCATGACTCCAAATACTGGAACATGGTATTACGGCAATGCCTGATACATAAATTGATCGAAAAAGAGATTGAAAATTATGGTATTTTAAAGATCACTGAAACAGGAAAGAAATTCCTTGCGCATCCTTACAGCATTATGATCGCCAAAGACCATGATTACGAAGGGGATGATGACGATGAAAGCATCATCACGGCGAATGGCGGGCAACGAGCCAGCGGAACAGACGCCACATTATTTGCCATGCTGAAGGATCTGAGGAAGGATATTTCAAAAAAAGAAAATCTGCCGCCTTTTGTCATTTTCCAGGATCCCTCATTGGAAGATATGGCCATCCAGTACCCTGTTACTGAAGAAGAACTTACGCAGATTGTAGGTGTCGGAACAGGAAAAGCAGCCAAATATGGAAAACCTTTTATTGAGCTCATCAAACAATATGTCGAAGAAAATGAAATAACACGTCCGAATGACATGGTCATTAAATCCGTGGTCAACAAATCGGGCCTAAAAGTTCATATTATCAGAAGCATTGATAGAAAACTGCCACTGAAGGATATTGCCAAAGCCAAAGACCTTTCACTAAGCGAAATGCTGACAGAAATTGAACGAATCGTTTCTTCAGGTACCAAATTGGACATCAGTTATTATGTCAATGAGCATATTGACGAATACCACCAGGAAGAGATCTATGATTATTTTTCGGAGGCTGAAACAGATTCCATCTCCGAAGCCCTTGCCGAACTTGGTGAAGCTGAATTTACAGAAGAAGAAATCAGGTTGGTCAGGATCATGTATTTATCAGAAGTTGGAAATTAGATGGTGAACAAATTTTTGATCCTTTTTATTGTAATGATGCTCGTGTCAGCTTCATGTTATCACGAAAATCACCCTCAAGTTGAAATACCGGAGCATCAACTTTCAAAAAAACAGATGGTAGATATTTTAACCGATGTTTATTTGGCAGAAGGGGCCATTACTTATCAAAGGATGAATAAAACACTTACGGAAGAGAAAAGTGCCAGCTATTTTAAATTGATCTTTGACGAACACCATATTACGCACCGGATATTAAAGGACAACCTGCGGTATTATAATGCAACCCCTGAAGAGATGGAAAAAATCATGGAAGATGTGCTGGCCAACCTAAGTAAATTACAGGCAGAAGTAATGGCCATGAAAGATCCCGTTAATGATACCATTCCCTGGCAAATTAATGATACACTGCCATCTCAATATACACCATCGCTTCTCTATCAGGAGGTTTGGTCTTATGCTTCACTTATTGATTCGCTGTTATTTCAACCGGTTGATCTCGATTCTTTCGTGAATAATGATAGCCTTTTTAGCGAATAAAAAATAGCGGTTTTATCTCGAAAAAACAGCTGCTCTAGGCTCCAGTTCAATGCCATCATCAAGCACAAACGTAAATTCCAGGCGTTTTTCCGATATATATGTGCCTGTTCCGCTGCTTAAAAAATCATTGCCAATATTTTGTTTATCAATGATTATTTTGCTGCCCACTACCAACCCATCAGCACTGCCTCCCATATCAGCAAAATTATTCAAAAGTACATTGGCTGATTGCGCCGGGTTTTTTGAAATATTCACGGTGTAATTTATTCTTCCCGGTTGGTCGCTGACACTCCATGTGCCTAAGAATTTCTCCCTTGGATCCGTATATCCACTATCATCTTCTATGGCACAAGATTGAAAGAGAAAAAGAATGGTAATAAAGTATATTGCTTTAAGAAGCAAGGAACTCCAGTGTAACGACAAATTGTATTTT
>PKSW01000204.1 GCA_002869465.1 Marinilabiliales bacterium | reverse complement strand
TACTGTCCATGTGTAGGAGCCGTCAGCCACAGGTGTACTTTCCGTAATCAACGTAAGGTCTTTTCCATCGCCTTGTTGCAGATATAGTGCGACAGTTTCTTCTACCCAGAATTCGTGATCCCAGGTAATATCGACTTGCTGTCCCTGGTAAAGCGTTTCACCACCATTAGGATAAGTAACCTCGATTGTTGGTACATATGAGTATACCTGAATATTATCAATTCTCCAGTCTACTGCTGCGATTGAACCATTGCTTTCGTATTTGAACGCAAAATAAGTGGTTGCACTGATATAATCAGAAACATCAGCACTACCAGAAGTAGTATAAGTACTGTTAGAAGTCGGAAACTCTATGCGATCAGTTATTTCTTCCCAAGTTCCATTTGCAGATGGATCACCACCTGTATAATCTGTTGAAACCCACAATGACAAACCATTAGGAGGATCTCCGAAATTAGTATACTGATCAAAACGTATATAAAGATTTGAATAGGAAGTAGCGGTAACCTGTTGGGTTATTGCCCAATCTTCATTGTCTTGTGTCCCTCCGGAATAGCCATTCATTCTCATAGCTCCGGGAGGGTTCCCATTCCAATCAATTTCATTCCAACTCTGATCATCACCGATAACGCTATAATAAGTCATTCCACTTCTATTTGATATATCATTAAAATACTCTTCAAATGAGAAGTAGACATTGTCTGTTAAACCAAAAGCCGTGGGATATGCCCCATCAGTTTTGTAATCAATAAATTCACCTGAATTTGTGTAAGGGAAAATAGCAAAGTCATAGCCCATATTAACATCAAGAAACATAAATAAATTCTCTTCGTTATCTCCGAATATATTATTTGCGTAATAACCATCATCTGTAAAGTTCCAATCGTTTTCAACCGGAACGCCGTCAACAGGTAAAGTGAAATCATCTGCCCATTCATACTTTGCTAATACCAGGTACCCACTTGGTAATTGGGGTCCGGCTTCGTCATTCGTCCAGGTTACATCTATGTCATTCACATCAACCGTTGCAGTAAAATCAGTTGGGTAGTTGGTGGGTTCTGGGTCGGGCACGAATGCGCCCAATGTTTGTCCGTTATTTAATGCGCCTGGGGTTTCGGCTGCAGGTTCCTGCCAGGTAAAATCGTCATATATTTCTCCAGTTCCAGATAATTGAAGAGATTCTCCTACTGGACTGTCGCCAGGTTCACTTACACCGATGTCGATAGATGTCATACCAAATGCAGGACCATCACTAGCAGTTAATTCACCTTCATAGCTTAAAAATTGCCCTGAAATAACGACTCCTTGGAAGGTAAGTGCTAAACCATCAGGTGATCCATTCTGAATTACATTTGCGGGGAAAATAAGATAATAAATAGTGAAGTTTCCATTTGTAACACCAGCAATAAAGGAACTTAAATCATCATTACCATAAACAGCGCCATTATTTCCATTATATTTATAAACCTCAAAATCTGAGAGTGTATAGTTTCCCGGGTTTTCAATAATAACTTCAACAAATTCATTAACATCACCACTAAGATTATCATAATGTATCTCATTTATCCATGCATTCTGGCCAATGGCCCATATGCTGATAAACATGGCCGTTAAAATAAAAAGTAATTTTTTCATCATAGTATCAATTTTAATTATTAAATATTTATTTCAAATTAAAAGAATTCAATTTAATTGGGCTTGTTTTTCCTCATTAACAGATTGTTAAATCATCAATGGCTGTTTCTTCAGAAAAGGTTTACTAAAGTAGTATAAAATTATGGTGATGCAAAAAATAATTGGGGAAAACTTATGAGAAATAATCAACAAAAAAAGGCAGCCAATGGGCTGCCTTTACGTATCAATTTATGAATTTTATTTTTTGTCGTCTACTTCCTCAAAGTCAACATCGGTAACTTCACCATCGTCTCCACCAGAAGAACCGCCATCACCGGCATTCCCGGCTCCGCCTTCCGGAGGAGTTTGACCGCCAGTTTCTTTATACATCTCCTGGCTGGCTTGCTGCCAGATGCCATTCAGTTTTTCCATAGCGGCATCAATAGCCGGAATATCCTGGCTTTTGTGAGCGGTTTTTAATTCTTCCAGCACGCCTTCAATTTCCGCTTTCTTATCGGCCGGCAGTTTATCTCCATACTCTTTAATCTGCTTCTCGGTTTGGAATATCATGGCATCCGCACTGTTCAGCTTATCAATTTTTTCTTTCGCTTTTTTATCTTCTTCAGCATGTGCTTCTGCTTCATCCTTCATTTTTTTGATCTCGTCTTCTGATAATCCTGAAGAAGCTTCGATACGGATACTTTGTGATTTACCCGTAGCCTTATCTTTCGCATTTACATGCAGGATACCGTTTGAGTCGATATCAAAAGTTACTTCAATTTGAGGTATGCCTCTTGGCGAAGGTGGAATGCCATCTAAGTGGAAACGTCCGATACTTTTGTTTTGATTGGCCATGGGCCTTTCACCCTGCAATACATGGATTTCAACAGAGGGCTGGTTGTCAGCTGCTGTCGAGAATGTTTCTGATTTTTTTGTCGGGATGGTTGTATTCGATTCAATCAACTTGGTCATTACACCACCCAAGGTTTCAATACCTAATGATAATGGTGTAACATCCAGCAACAATACATCCTTTACTTCACCTGTTAAAACACCACCCTGGATGGCTGCACCAATTGCTACAACCTCATCAGGATTTACGCCTTTTGAAGGCTCTTTTCCGAAGAAATCCTTTACCACTTTCTGAATGGCAGGAATACGCGTAGAACCTCCAACCAAAATAACATCATCAATATCAGATGCTGATAAACCTGCATCTTTCAACGCAGCTTTACAAGGTGCAATAGTAGCCTGGATCAGAGAATCAGTTAACTGCTCAAATTTTGAACGGGTCAATTTGCGAACCAGGTGTTTGGGTACACCATCCACCGGCATAATGTATGGCAGGTTGATCTCAGTTTCGCTAGCGCTTGATAATTCAATCTTGGCTTTTTCTGAAGCTTCTTTCAAACGCTGCAAAGCCATTGGATCTTTTCTTAAATCCAGTCCTTCGTCTTTCTTGAATTCATCAGCTAACCAGTCGATGAGTACGCCATCAAAATCATCACCACCGAGGTGTGTATTTCCGTTTGTTGATTTTACTTCAAAAACGCCATCACCTAATTCCAGAATAGAAATATCAAATGTACCTCCACCCAAATCGAATACGGCAATTTTGCCATCATGCTCTTTTTTGTCAAGGCCGTATGCCAGTGCAGCGGCGGTTGGCTCATTGATGATCCTTTTAACAGTTAAACCAGCAATCTCACCAGCCTCTTTTGTAGCCTGACGCTGCGAATCGTTAAAATATGCCGGAACTGTGATAACTGCTTCAGTAACCGTTTGGCCAAGATAATCTTCAGCCGTTTTTTTCATTTTTTGCAATACCATAGCAGAAATTTCCTGCGGGGTATACAAACGATCATCTATTTTAACACGTGGAGTGTCATTATCACCTTTTACCACTTTGTAAGGCACCCTTTTGGACTCCTTTTCAACTTCTGAGAACTTATTTCCCATAAAACGCTTAATAGAAGAAATGGTTTTCGTTGGATTGGTAATAGCCTGTCTTTTTGCTGGGTCACCCACCTTGCGCTCACCATTCTCAGTAAATGCAACAATGGATGGTGTTGTACGACGACCTTCGTTATTAGAAATAACAACCGGTTCGTTACCTTCCATTACAGCAACACATGAGTTGGTTGTTCCTAAGTCGATTCCAATTATTTTTCCCATATTATGTATCCTTTCTAATTTTTTTCAATGAATATTTTTATTATTTGAATAATGAGTTGACAATCATTATGCCAAAGGAAAGTAAAGGATAGGATTGAAAAAATTGGTGACAAAAAGACAGTTGAAGAGAATTTACCTCAATGTGTATTGCCGATCAGAAAGTTTAAAGCATGTAGTTTATTACTTGGTTTTGTATTTAAAACCGAGGTTATAATCTTCAACCAACGTGCGTTCAGTAGCACCAGATAGTTTCGTGGATTTAACCACGCTATGGCGTGAGGCAAATATGCCCGTTCCATTATTTATATTGGTATAGTTGGGAAGCTCCTGTAATATCGAGTTGGCAGCGGCATCGTTTATTTCAATGTAGTAATGTAATACTTCTGATCCCGCACTGATCATTACATCTACTGGCCCTGTCCATCGCTGGACATTTGGGATATCTTCGAGTTTGTTTTCCAATTCCGTAAAAAAGTTTTCCCCTTTATAAGGAAGTTCCATATTCTCACCACCTTCTGTATCTTTTGATACTTGCACAGGATTGGTGTAAATACTTTTCAGGTTTATAAAAAGGTTCAGTGTGTACTCATAAGTTCCCGGAAGAAATTCTTTATAATTGAATATGGTAGTTACTTCGTAACGTTTTGCATTTTTAACAGAATTCCATTTGATATCATGATCAAACATGAAATCCATGGTGTTGAATGGGTATGTAATGGTAAAGTTGCCGATTAAGGGTGTTACTGCACTGGTGGTCTGTTGCTTATTCTCAATATTTAGTGTATATGTCGCATTTACATCCAACGGTTCTGTTGTAAAGTACATGAGCTGTTTTGGATAGTAGAATACTGAATCGCCCTCCAGTTTGTGGTAAATGGTCATGGTATCAAGGCTTATGGGAGGTAAATCGTTGCTATTAACCCGGCCATTTAAAGTTGCATTAAGTTTATACGGGTAGTTGCTGGAATCAGGATTGTGGGCAATAATAAGGGCATTCCCGGGACCTGAAAATGCTTTTGTAATTTTTATCCATGAAGTATCTTCGCTTGCATTGAGCACTCCGTAAACGATCGTGATGTCTTTATAATCAGCATAAAGATCAACTTCGTTACTGCAGCGAGTAAAGAGAAGGATTCCTAAAATAAAGAAGATGAATGAAGTACGTTTTTTTTTCATGGCCGCGATTCTTCTAAACTGACAAATTTTCAATTGCCAAATGTACAATAATAATCTTGGAGGAGATACTGTTTTGAAGGTAATTTTGTCAAATCATGTTTTTCCATTTCATGGCTTCTATGATCATGGCAACGATTTGTTGTCGTGTGAAAGCAGCGCAATTCATCATCAGGTCAAACTGAATCTCATGTAGGTCTTTACCGCAAAAGTCTTCGATCAGCATTCTTTTTTTTGCATCGTGTTTTTTGATGAATGCAGCCACATCTTCGTCTTTAAACTCACTTCGCTTTTTAAGTGCACTAAGCCGCCACTCATAAGGTGCCGTAAACCTGATATGAAGGCCTCCCTGCAAATCAGAAGTCGTGGCAACCCCGGCACGGCCAATAATGATAATATTTCCTTGTGCAGCATAATGACGGATCACTTCACTAATGGTTTTACGCACTTTTTTATCACTTTTATAGTATTTGCTTGATAGTGCCGACAGGACTTCATCAACGTGTGTTTTTTTCCTGTTTTCAAAAACGTATTTAATTCGTGAAGGATCAACACGCAGTTTATTGGCTGCTGCTTCAAGTACTTCTTTGTTCATAAAGGTCCAGGTATGGCCTTCGGCTTTTAGCGCTTTAACCAAATCGATCGCAATGCCGGTTCCATTACAGCCGGTTTGGCGGGAAAAGGTGATGAATGCATTTTTTTTCATTGGAGCAACTTTGGTGCCCTTAAATCTCATTTCGAAATAGGATTGCAGGTTATATGCCATGATTGTGAGCTTAGGTGAACAATTAAATACCCTAAACAAATTTAATAAATCTGGGAATGATTTTCAAGTTTACGTAAGGTTTTTTTCTCTGATGGCCCGGTATTTAACTCTCGATTCACCTGAATACATGCTGTCAGGATAATCTGTCATTAATAGTAGGTAAAGTTCCATAGCCTTCTCCGTATCATTCAGATAGAGGCGATTTAATTCGGCACTGCGGAAGATGGCATTATCTGCTTTGATGCTTTCAGGATAGTTGGTATATAATTTTGTGTAAAGCGAATCAGCAGTGGCATATTCTTTTTTGGCTGTGTATATTTCAGCTTTTTTATAAATGACATATTCAGAGCTGTTTGGGCCACTGGGAAATTCTTCAATTTTATCAAGCCAAACAAGCGCCGAATCCATTTGCAACTGGCTGAATAATAAATCGGATGTACCAAACATGCGTAGTGTAAAACCCATGGTGTCTTCTTCATAAATATCACCGATAAATAAGGACAGTTCCATGGCATCGTTGGCAATTAATTTGGAGGTAGCCGATTTGAGCACATCCAACCGGGTTTGCGCCCAGGCATATTCACCTTTGTAATAAAAAAGTTTGGCATTGCGGAGTTTGGCCTCGTGGCCAATAGGCTCATGTTTCATTTCCGATTCGATCTGCGAATACAACAAGCTGGCATCCCAAACCTGGTTTTGGATCATCAGCACATCCGCATACAGGAGTTTTAAATTCGCCTTATCATTAGGTTTCAGAGGTTCTATAGCAGAAGCTGTCTCGAGTAAATCAAGCGCTTCATCATAGGCACCCAGGTGATAGGCCATCACCCTGCCCAGGTTTTCAGCAATTTGAATGGTCATACTGTTTAACCCCAGTTCTTCAATGGCTTTCAAGCCAGTTTTTTTGAGATCTTTATAAACTTTTATATCTGTCAGCGGATTTGCTTCAGCCTTTAAAACCAATGCCTTGTAATATCCATTATAACTATCAAAGTAATATGGTGTGTCAAATTTTTTCTCCCTGACATAATTATATGACTTTTCGGCAATATCATATTCCTTGTTAGATAGTGCAATTTCTGCCAGGCTGAGCAATTCTTCGTCGCGATCGCCAAAGCGCAAATCCATAGCCCTGGCCTGCCTGAATGCCATATCGAAATCCTTAACCTGTAACGAATACCACATCAGCATTTCTGCAAAAATTACATTATCCGGGTCAGCCTGAGCCCTTTCCAGTAGTTTTGTTTTCAGAAGTTGTGACATATTGTCGTCAACATCAATCCTTGTCAGGCTTTGAAGTCTGTTTTTAATCATCTGAATATCAGTAGGATTAGTATTCAGATGCGATAAGTAAGCATCGAACATTTTATCATATTCGCCGCTATATTGGTACACATTGGCCATCTCAATAAAATAGTTATAACCCGCACCCATGTTTTGTGCCTTAGTATATACTTCTAAGGCTTGGTTATAATACCCTTTGGACTGCAGTTGGATGGCCAGTTGCCTGATCTGATTCGGATCATTAGGAACTTCTTCCATGAGTTTATAAATGATATTTTGTGCTTTCCGAGAATCACCCTGGAGATCGTAAACATAAGCCTGGTCAATATCATACCTGACACCGGATGACAGTTTCCTCTGTTTCTTAACCAGTTTTTCGGCAGTTTTGTAATCTTTTATGTATAACAGGCTATTGAAATAATAAATATAATACTGGCTTGAGGGAGCTTCCTCGTATAATTGACCGAATAATTCTGCTGCTTTCTCATAATCTTTATTCTTATAATATTCACGGGCTAATTGTTCTTTGGCAGGCGGTTTTATTTGTTGAGGGCTGATCGGTCGAACTTGCGGATTCTGAGCTATGATTTTACCCTGAAACGAGAAAAAAAGTAAGGAAAGCAGCATCCAAACATAATATGTATTCAGGCTATATTTCATGTTAATTATTGTCGATAGTATTAATGATCCGCTCTACTTTTTTGTTGAGTTGTTCAAATGCTAGCAATTGATGTTCTATGTTTTGGGCATTATATTGCATTTTGCTTATTAATGCCCCAACTGCTTCCATTTCTTCAAAATAATAATTTTCCATTTCGACCCCCGTTATTCTTCCCCTTCTGATGTCTTTTATCAAAGTTCGCAATTGATTGTTAGCGTAATTGATTTCGTCTATAAAAATTGGATTTTCATGTACAAACTTTTTAAATGTTTTTTGCATGAAAGCATACATCTTAATGCTATCGCTAATCATGGTATCCATGTTAGTTAAACGAGAAAGATTCATGTTTATGAGATCGTATGATTTAAAAAGCTGGATTGTATCAATTGCATAGTATTCCTTTGAGGCAGAATCAAGTGCCCGCTGAAGGTTTTCAATTTTTTCTATATAAACCTGTTCTTTTTCATTTAAGGTGCATGAGGCCAACAGGATCAATACAATCAGGGAAGAAAATAAACTGAATCTCATGAAGCATCAATTTTATTAAAACCCGTATAATTCTTTAACAATTCAGGAATCATAATACCTTCCGGGGTCTGATTATTTTCTAGCATGGCTGCAACAATGCGAGGCAGTGCCAGTGCACTTCCGTTCAGTGTATGTGCCAGTATGGATTTGCCTTCTTTGGATTTATAGCGCAATTTCATCCGGTTGGACTGGAAATTTTCGAAATTGGAAACCGAACTGACTTCGAGCCAGCGTTTTTGCGCTGCTGAATATACTTCAAAATCGTATGTTAAGGCTGATGCGAAACTTACATCACCACCACAAAGCCTAAGAATACGAAATGGCAGTTCTAATTTTCGCAATAACTCGGCCACATGTGCTTTCATTTCTTCCAGCACTTCATATGATTTTTCAGGAGTTGAAATCTGCACGATCTCCACCTTATCGAATTGGTGCAGCCTGTTCAGTCCTCTTACATCCTTACCGTAAGAACCTGCTTCGCGCCTGAAGCAGTTAGAATAAGCTACATTCTTAATGGGCAGATCATCTTCCTTTAAAATTACATTGCGGTAAATATTTGTAATGGGAACTTCCGCAGTCGGGATCAGGTATAAATTGTCTTCACCTACAAAATACATCTGGCCTTCCTTGTCCGGCAGTTGGCCTGTTCCAAAGCCCGATTCTTCATTGATTAGTAAGGGTGGCTGGTATTCGATATAACCCTGCTTGAGTGCTTCATCCAGGAAAAAGTTGATAAGTGCGCGTTGCAAACGAGCTCCTTTTCCTTTATAAAATGGAAAACCGGCTCCGGTCACCTTGCTGCCGAGGTCGAAATCAATGATGTCATATTTGGAGGCCAATTCCCAGTGGGGGAGCGCGTTTTCTTCCAATACCGGAATCTCACCTTCTTCATAAACGGTTTCATTATCCGTATCTGATTTTCCGGCTTTCACACTTGAATGAGGCAGATTGGGTAGTTCGATCAGTTTTTCATTTAGCGATTTTTCAATCTGCTGAAGGGCTTGCTCCAGATCTTTAACAACGCTTTTCAATTGGGTTGATTTTTTCCTAACTTCTTCCGCCTGTTCTCTCTTGCCTTCCTTAAATAAACTGCCAATTTCTTTTGACAGTTGGTTGGACATTGCCAAATTGTCATCCAGATTTTTCTGGGTGGACCTGCGATCATTATCCAGCCTGATTATTTCTTCTACTAATTCAGCGGCATCAAAATTCTTGATACTTAATCTTTCAATGACGTAATCCTTGTTATCCCTGATGAAATGAAGTTGCAGCATATTCTAAAATTTTTGCAAAAATAGGTAAATGTGCCAAGCTTTTATCTTTAATCCAGCCATAATCTTATTTGCCCTACAGGCAACAATACTTTGAATAGTTTCGTTAATGTGCATGTTTTCTGCAACTGTATTTGAACAACAGGCTTCTGTTTTATGTTTACTTTTGACATGTAAAACATGATTGTATGATTTATATTACCAGAAGAGAGCGTTTTAATGCGGCGCACAGGTTATTCAGGCCGGAATATTCCGACGAAAAAAATCTTGAAATTTTCGGAAAATGTTCAAACCCGAACTGGCACGGGCATAACTATGAATTGTTTGTAACGGTGAAAGGAGAAATTGATCCTGCGACAGGTTTCCTGTTGAATTTAAAAAAACTAAGCGTTATTATCCGCGAAAAGGTGATTCACAAACTGGATCATAAAAACATCAACCTGGAAGTGGATTTCATGCAAGGCAAACTGGCATCTACCGAAAATTTGGCAGTTGGCATATGGAAAGAGCTAAGCCCTCATATTTCTAACTTGAGTGCTCAATTGCATTGTGTGAAGGTAGTTGAATCAGAAAATAATTTTGTTGAGTATTTTGGAGAATAATCAATTATTGCCAAAACCTGTCATGGCATCTTTTTTGACATTATAAAAATTTAAAATTAGAAATGGATAAACCTAAAGAATTATTGGGATATGAAAAAATTGAAAGATTTTCACCTGAAAAACTGGAAAAACTTCAGGCCCATTACAAGGAAATACTTGAACTGATCGGTGAAGACCCGAAGCGCGAAGGATTACTGGATACACCCTTCAGGGTAGCGAAATCGATGCAGTTTTTAACCCAGGGATACGACCATGATCCCGAAGAGATATTACTATCAGCCAAGTTTAAGGAAGACTACCGTGAAATGGTGATTGTTAAAGACATTGAAATATTTTCCATGTGCGAACATCATATGATCCCATTTATCGGAAAAGCACATGTTGCCTACATCCCTAACGGTTACATAACCGGATTAAGTAAAATTGCCCGTGTGGTCGAAGCTTACTCAAGAAGGCTACAGGTGCAGGAAAGATTGACTACACAAATTAAAGATGCCATTCAAAATACGTTAAATCCGTTAGGTGTTGCTGTAGTAATTGAAGCCAAACATTTATGTATGGCCATGAGAGGTATTCAAAAACAGAATTCCGTAACAACCACATCTGATTTTACGGGCGCTTTCGAGCGCGCGCAAACCAGGGCTGAATTTATCAGTTTAATATCTTCTAAGTTGTCCTAATAGCTATTTAATTAATTAAAACAATGAATACATTTAATAAACAATCACAGATTTTAGAAAGAGAAGGAACTTATCCTGTCGCCAAAACATTTATGTCTGGTGTTTTTATGTGGATGTTCCTGGCATTGGCTATCACCGCAGCAACTGCATGGGCAGTGGCCACCAGCTCAAGCCTGCTTTCTTTAATTTATAATATCGAAACCGGTGGCATGTCCATTCTGGGCTGGGTCGTTATGCTGGCACCACTTGGTCTGGTGTTGTGGATGTCAGCCGGATTTCAGCGGATGTCAGCTTCTACAATGGTCATGATATTTGTTTTATTTTCAGTATTGCTGGGCGCCAGCTTGAGCTCCATTTTCCTGATTTACACTAGTGCTTCTATAATGAAAACATTTCTCATCACCTCCGGTATGTTCGGAACCATGGCGGTGGTGGGTTATACCACAAAAACTGATCTCACCAAGTTTGGAAGTATCATGTTCATGGGTTTGATAGGTATCATCATTGCCAGCGTAGTGAATATGTTTATGCGAAGTGGCACCCTGGATTACATCATCAGCTTTATCGGGGTGTTGGTATTCACTGGTTTAACAGCCTACGATGTGCAAAAGTTAAAAAGAATTGGCAGCCAGGTGGGATTGGAAGATGAAGGAACCAGAAAAATTACAATTATGGGTGCTTTAACTTTGTACCTCGACTTTATCAATTTATTCCTATTTTTGCTCCGCTTTTTCGGCAACAGAAATAATTAAAACAATTACCCTATGAATGCATATGTCTTTCCCGGACAAGGAGCCCAATATATTGGAATGGGAGCTGACTTATATGAAAAATCAGCGAAAGCGAAGGAATTATTTAAGAAAGCAAACAGCATTCTTAAGTTTAAGATCACGGATGTGATGTTTGAAGGCACGGAAGAAGATCTGAAACAAACCAATATCACACAACCTGCTATTTTCCTGCATTCTGTCATTTTAGCCCGTGTTTTGGGTGATGATTTTAAACCGGACATGGTGGCCGGTCATTCACTCGGAGAGTTCTCAGCGCTGGTGGCCAATAAAACCTTATCATTTGAAGATGGTTTGAAACTGGTAGCCAAAAGAGCTTCCGCCATGCAAAAAGCATGCGAACTTGAGCCATCCACCATGGCGGCGATTATCGGACTGGATGATGAAGTGGTTGAAAAAGTTTGCGATGGTATTAAAAATGTAGTTGTACCGGCCAATTATAACTCTCCGGGTCAGCTGGTTATTTCAGGTAGTGTAAGTGGTGTTGAAGAGGCCGTTGAAGAATTAAGCGCTGCAGGTGCTAAGCGCGCTATGATATTAAAAGTGGGTGGTGCTTTTCATTCACCGTTGATGGAACCGGCTGCTATTGAACTTGCCGAAGCTATTAATTCAACAAAGTTTTTGAAAGGTATATGTCCGATTTATCAGAATGTAACCGGACAGTCAGTTGTAGATCCTGAAATTATTAAGAAGAACCTGATTGCTCAATTGACTTCACCAGTTAGATGGACCAGAACTATGCAGAATATGCTGGCTGATGGCGCTAAAAAGATTATTGAAGTTGGACCAGGTAACGTATTACAGGGATTGTTTAAAAAAATTGATCGTAATATAGTTACAGAAAGCGCCGGCATTTAAAAATGTAAGACCTGCATCAGCAAGTTTTTGTATGATCCGAAATTTCCAATCTTAATATATTCAATGCTTCTAAAGCGGCACGCCTGATATTTCGTCCGCGGTGCTCTCCTTGATGAAGCAATTTTGACTGAACCCCTTTTTCTGAAGCCAGTGCGATCCAGATAGTACCCACGGGTTTCTCTTTGGTGCCACCATCCGGACCGGCGATACCCGAAGTAGCCAGGCTGTAATCAGTTTTGAATTTTTCCCTGACTCCTTTTGCCATTTGTTCCACTACCTGTTGGCTGACGGCGCCATATTTTTCAAGGTCGGACGGTGAAACTCTAAGCTCCCTGATTTTTACATCATTTGAATAGGAAATAACGGATCCGAAATAATAATTCGAACTGCCGGGAATACTGGTGATCAAGTGCGCCAGGTAGCCGCCCGTGCAACTTTCGGCAGTTGATAGGCTTTGTTTTCTTCCTGACAGCAGTTTGCCGACGACCTCTTCCAAAGTGATGTCATCATAACCGAAAACGAGTTCTGGGATCTCAGCCAATAGTTTCCTGCAATACAAATTTATTTCATCTTCAAGAACCGTTCTGTTTTTCCCGCTGGCTGAAAGGCGCAGCCTGACGATGCCGGGTTGTGGTAAATACGCCAGTTTTATATGTTTGGGCAAATGGTCTTCAATTTCCTGAATACGCTCCGCCAGTTTTGATTCACCCAATCCTTGCGTCATGATGGTTTTATGATAGATAAAGGGCAACTCAAATTTATCTTGCAGGCGTGGGATTACCTGGTTCAGTAGCATGGGTTGCATCTCGAAAGGCACACCGGGCATTGAAACGATCACTTTGCCATTTTCTTCGAACCACATACCAGGCGCTGTCCCATTTTCATTAAGTAGCGGCATGCATTTTTCCGGTATTTCTGCCTGCTGGCGGTTAACCGGTGTAACTTCGTAGTTTCTGGATTTAAATAATTGCCTGATGTGCTGAAAAGTCGG
>PKSW01000292.1 GCA_002869465.1 Marinilabiliales bacterium | reverse complement strand
TAAAGAATAGAAAACTGGATCAAATCATTGAAATGCAATTGGGAGATTCGGAAAACCTGCCTTTTAAGGATCATTCATTTGATGCAGTTACCGTGGCGTTCGGGGTGCGTAACTTTGAAGATTTGCAAAAAGGATTAAAAGAGATGCGCAGGGTTTTAAAACCCGGCGGATATGCGGCTATCCTTGAATTCTCAAAACCCAAAACTTTTCCGTTTAAGCATGTGTACAATTTTTATTTTAAATATATCCTGCCAGGTTTCGGAAAACTGGTATCAAAAAGTAAAGAAGCATATACTTACCTACCAGAGTCTGTAAGTGTTTTCCCGGAAGACAAGGAATTTATCAGAGAACTGATAAAGGCCGGATTTACTGAAAATAGCCAGAAGCGGCTGACAATGGGCATTGCCACCTTATATTCTGCAAAGAGGAAATAATCACGATTAAAAGGCTTTATATTGTTACATAATTCATTTATTTTTGCCGACCTGAATTTGCTGAATACTAATGTGAGAATTAGGTCGTTTATCTAAAAATCATTTTTTTTTGAAAAGGTTATTTATTATAGTTGCAGTTTTTATTATCAGCTTCTTTTTTTGCGGTGAATCACATGCGCAAAAACGCAAGGTGATGAATCTGCGCAATTACAACCAACAACCATATCATTTTGGTTTTATCCTGGCGGCCAATCAAATGAATTTTACACTGAAAACGATTGATAATTTGCCCAATATTAAATGGACAGGTAATCAATTACCAGAAGATCCCGGATTAGTGAATGCCGATTACGCTCAAGTTCTTAATCTTTACGCCAAACCTACTCCGGGTTTCACAATCGGTATACTCGGCAGTTTGTTATTACATGAGTACATCGACATGCGTTTTACACCTTCCCTTTCTTTTGGTGAAAGGATTTTAACTTATGATATTCTCTCTGTTACCGGTTCTGATTCATTGCTTTATACCGTTGATAAGAATATTTCATCTACACTTGTTGAATTTCCGCTTGACTTTAAATACCGCTCCAAACGTGTGAATAATTTTGACGCATATGTGATGGCTGGAGTAAACTATACACTAGATCTTGCGTCGCAAAAGAAAGCAGAGCAGAACAGCAATACAACCACTGTAAAAATTAATAAAAATGACCTGACAATTGATGTAGGTGTTGGTATTGATTTTTACACCCAGTATTTCAAGTTTGGTGTGGAATTAAAAATGGCCTATGGCCTGTTCAATTTAATAAAGAAAGAAGATAACTTATACACCAACAGCATTGAGTCATTGCATTCAAAAATATTCCAACTTTCTTTTACCTTTGAATAAAAACAGCATATGGGTATCGACAAAACACCTGATGAAAAACAATTGTTTGACAAACTCGTTCAGAAATCAGAATTAAAACAAACCGTTTATCAAAGTACGTTCGAATCGTTCAATCTTTTGAAAAAGATGATTGAGCAAATGAGTCGTAACTACCAAACTTATACCAAAATACGAAAAGCTAAATTTGATATTCCTTTTGAAGTAGTTTCAAGAAGTCAATTTGAAATCGAATTAAAATTTGGTGGTGATATCCTTTTGTTCATGATGCATACTAATGTGTTTGAGTTTTCACGCGGTCATCGTGTGATGAATACGTCGTATGTAAAAGAAGATAAAGAAAGGTCATACTGCGGTGTAATACATGTATATAATTTTCTCGCCGACTCGTTTAAATACAACCGCCTGAATGATGCTGGCTATCTCATTGGAAGGGTATTCATAAACAAGGACAAACATTACTTTATTGAAGGCAAGCGTGAATTGGGTTACCTGTTCAACAATTTCGGGCAGAATAAGCTTGACAAAGAGGCTGTGAAAACTATTGTTGGAGCCGCCATTGAATACACCGTCAATTTTGATTTGTTGACACCCCCTTACGAAAACGTAAAAGAAGTGAGCCTGCATGAGATGGTAACCGCTTTGGACACCCTCTCAATAAAAACCGGCAAACGGCTGGGTTTCAAGTTCCAGGCTGATGAAGATTAAATTTCCGAATTCTATTTGAACAAATTTCATTTATTTTTTCTATTTATTTTGGACAATAAAATATTTTATTACTTTTGCAGCCGCTAAAGCGAAGAAGCTCCGTTCGTCTAGCCAGGTCAGGACGCCAGGTTTTCATCCTGGTAACACGGGTTCAAATCCCGTACGGAGTACT
>PKSW01000140.1 GCA_002869465.1 Marinilabiliales bacterium | reverse complement strand
TAGAAGAGAACCAAGAACGCCGGATAATGATAACAGCTGAAGTTTATTCAATTTCATATGGTTACTACAAACTTACTCATTATCAGTTAATTTGTCAAGAAAGTCAGATCTAAAGTTATTTTAATTCATCATGGAATACTTTTAGGAAATATATGTTTATTGGGACTTTAGAGCACGATATCTTGTTGAAGAGCGGCTGATTTTTCTTGTAGATGTTTGTCCAAGGTCAGCCTGAAGGATTATACTTTTACAGACTAAAAGCAGGAGATCAGCTAGCTAATGGGAAATTGGTGAAAGTGAGATAATTACTTGACATTCATCAATTTTAGTTGTATCTTAGCTATACTAAAATTTGCTAATACGGATCCAAAATTTATAGCTTTGTTTACATTTCTGCTATCCGGTATACATCATATTCCACGCTATTTGAACTTTATGTCAATTATTAACATATAAATACTAACAGTCAAACTAAGTAATAACTCAAAATGGAGGCTAAAATGAAAACATTAATGAATTACGTTGTATTGATTTTTACAGCTATTGTCTTTCTTGGAGTATCAACTGCAAATGCCCAGGAATGGACGAAAGACCAGCAAGAAGTCTGGCAGGTCATTGAAACAGCCTGGGAAAACTATCAAATTGAAAACTATGATGCGGTTTTTGAAAGTATACATGAAAAATATCTTGGATGGAACCATGAGGATCCATTACCAACAAGCAAGGCTAAATGGATGAAGACAATGGAAATGATGAAAGAATTTGGCAAACTTGCCTATTATGACCTGGATCCTGCAAGAATTCTTGTGTATGAAAATGTAGCCGTTGTTGATTATTATTTTACCCAAACCATTGCCTATACAAAAGATGGGGAAACAACTGATTATACAATGAAAGGAAAAAATGCTGAGTTCCTGATAAAGGAAGGTGGCAATTGGTTTTTAATTGGTGATATGACTTTTTGGAAACCAAAGAAGTGATTTTGATTAATAAATATTAATAAACAATCATAGAACAGTTTATTCATACAATATAGAGTCTTGTCGGTGCCCACATAGCAGGGGTTAGGTTAATAAGTATAATTATTACCGGCAAGGCTCTTTTTTTATTCTAGCTCCTATTTTTTAAAACGTATAATTCTCAATAAGCTTTTTAAATGTTAATGAAGCTTTGCACCATCAGCAAGGCTTTTTTTATAATTTTACCGGCTAAATATTCAATTACATGAAATCATTCAAACCCTCAATATATTTACCCATTGCGTTTTCAGTAGTGCTCATTGCCGGGATGCTGCTGGGCTCTCTTTTAAAACGGAACAATCCCGTGCATCACATCATATCTCCAAATAATAATTCCAACTATGGAAAAGTGGATGATATCATCGATTATATCGAGTATAATTATGTAGATACTGTAAACCCGACCAACCTGGAAACTACGGCGATCAAAGAAATGCTGAAAGAGCTGGATCCGCACTCACAGTATATAACTGTTGAAGAATTTCATGCGGTAAATGATGACCTCTTAGGAAGTTTCGAAGGCATTGGGATTTCGTTCCGCATTGAAAAAGACACCATAACAGTTATCAGCCCGATACCCGGGGGACCTTCTGAAAAAGTGGGTTTAATGGCAGGCGACAGAATAGTGAATATTGAGGACACCTTGGTTGCTGGGACGGGAATTACCAACAACGACGCCATCAAGAAACTGAAGGGAGAAAAAGGCACTAAAGTAAAAGTTTCCATTTTCAGGAGAGGGGTACCCAAACTCATCGATTTTACCATCACCCGCGATGTAATCCCCACCTACAGCCTTGATGTGGCTTACATGGTAAATGATGAAATAGGATATGTCAAGCTGCGAAACTTCTCAGCAACAACCGAAAAGGAATTCAAGAAGGCTATAAGAGAACTGATCGATGAGGGCATGACAAAACTGATACTCGACCTGAGGGGTAACCCGGGAGGTTATTTAAATGCCGCGATCAGTATTGCCGATGAATTTCTGTCATCAGGAAAACTAATTGTTTATACCGAAGGAAAAAGCAGGTCGAAAAATTTTGCTTTTGCCACCGAAAGGGGCAATTTACAGGATAAAGATGTGGTTATTTTAATTGATGGTGGTTCGGCTTCAGCCAGCGAAATTGTTGCCGGAGCCATACAGGATAATGATATCGGAACCATTATCGGCAGGAGGTCGTTTGGTAAAGGACTGGTGCAGGAGCAAATGAATCTTCCTGACGGATCAGCATTGAGGTTGACAGTTGCCAGGTATTATACCCCAACGGGTCGCTGTATCCAACGTCCTTATAAGGAAGGGGAGGAAGGGTTTGACGAATATTACGGTGAACAATTCCACAGGCTTTTCAATGGCGAATTACAAAGTGCTGACAGTATCAAATTCGCTGATTCATTAAAATATGTAACGCCAGGAG
>PKSW01000147.1 GCA_002869465.1 Marinilabiliales bacterium | reverse complement strand
GTCGAAAGACGAACGTTAAACACAGAATTCTTAAAATGATCGTGTTTTAGATAGCCATCAATATTGGCAAAATTTCCCAGGGTATCATAAATTACCAATTCATCAAAATTTATACGGTCAGGTTCTAAAATAATGGCATTTGAAAAAGAATATTTGGTGTTCAGATAGTTGACTACCAAAGCAGCTCTTTTCATATCAATCATACCTGTTAGTTGTGGACGATCAGGCGTACCTTTCAGGTTTAAATTACCGGAAGCAACGCCTTCAATATTGGAAATGAATTCATTCAAAAATGGTTCAACAGCCTTTAATTTTAAGCGATTAAAATCGATTTTCAAGTCGAATGCATCCGCATCTCTGAAAGGATAATAATAACCTTTTGCCGAAAACACCCTGCCTTCGCCTGAGTCTCCTTTTCTTAATATTTCAGAATCGAAATAGACTGATTTACTGGTATTGTTCCATGTATTTATAAGTGATGCGGTACCCAAATACTCTTTATTAAAATAGAAATCATTTATGGTCAGATCCGACACAAAGTTGAGGTTGTCATAAATTCTTGAAATATTCAGAACGCCGTTTATTTTTCCGTTTAAATCAAAGCGGAAAGCGTTTGTTATAATATCAAAATGAGACAGTTTCCAGTCCTTAAATTCGATGAGTAAACTATCTTTATCCTGGTTTGGAAATTTACCTGAAATTTTCATCAGTGACTGACCACCCCTGATGTTCACATTATTAAAATGGGTTCCTTCTTCATCCATTACAATCGAATTTCCCTGCTCCACCTGCCATAAAGTATCATTCACATACACCTTCGATTCATTAATAATAAATTTTGACATTTCGTTGCGGTAGGTCATGTAACCATTAACAAAAGCACTGTTTTTCAGTGTTATATCCTGGTTATTCCAGGTAATCCTGTAGTCAATACTATCACTACCGGCTGATCCGCTCACGTTAAAATCATCCACACCAAAAACTGTCGGGTCATCCCGTGTGCTGTCTTTGAAAATTAAATTATCGAGATGATAATTGAAAGTAAGCCTGTTCAAATTCGTCTCCAATTTAAAAACATTCCGATCCAATTTGACCTCCCGATATTCAATTTTTTCTGATCTCAACATGGCAGACATATGATTGCTACCAAAGTTCATATCCGTATTCAGGGTAGTTCCCGGGGCAATATATAAACCGGGAATGATCTGTTCTTCTATCAAATTGCTCTTTTTCAATTCCATCTCGATCGAAGCATATTGAGATGCTATCGAATCGAGGCCGTTTTCAAAATCCTGTACATTATAATAGTGGTCAAATAAGCGGACCATGTTATTGCCAAATTCTGTCAGTTGATAATTCCCGATCATTTTTGCATCGGCATAGTCCGTCGTTAATTCCATGATATCGAGCTCATTTTCACCTTTGCTTTTTGAAAGAAGGGCATGTTGCATCCAGTATTTTTCACCGTTAAAATACATGATCGTGCTGTCCAGGACAATACGCCCTGTCATCAAATCCGGATCAAACCCCTTCAGTTGCAGATTCAGATCACTGATAAGGATCAGGTTATAAGCATTGATTAATTTCAGATTTTCCAGGTTAGCATATTCTATATCAGCTCTTACGTCAATCAAAGGGATTTTATCGATTTTTAAGGCAACGTCAGCATTCATCATCAGGTTTTTGTCACCTACACGCAAATTTGCATTCAGCGAATCATTTTGATACCAGCCATTAATGCCTACAAGTTTGTATCTATAATCCAGAAAATCAAACGATTTAAAAAAGCCGTCAGTGATAATTTTAATATCATCGGTGTTATTACCATACCCGCTAAGCTTCACATCCATGGTTACCTTTCCAATCAGGTTTGGCATATTCAAAAACCGGCCAATATCAACGGTATCGCCTTTTAATTTGGCATCAAAGTAAATGGTATCATTCTCAATTCGCGTAAATGCGATATCAGTATCAACAATTCCTTCATTGGATGAAAGAATTAGCCGGGTTTTAAAATCTTCATAATATCCTTTAAAATTTCCCTTGGCACTGAATACTTCGTCACATTCCACAAGTTCAGACAAGTCTATATATGTTTCTTCTGTCGGCAAACTAAATTTCTTCAAATCGCAAGCTGTCGAACTTAACTCAAAAATCTCAACATCCATATAGGATGAAAAGAAATCGGGCAGGCCCTTTATCGCGAAATTTCCATGAAATCG
>PKSW01000289.1 GCA_002869465.1 Marinilabiliales bacterium | reverse complement strand
TTGACCTTGACCATGAACTGGCCGCCGCTTTTCTTAACAGGGGTGTAGCCTATCATCTGCTTGAAGAACATGAAAAAGCACTGCCCGACTTGAACCAGGCCATTCAACTGGACTACTTTAACATGCAGGCCTGGGCAAAACGTGGCATTATTCTTTATGAGATGGACAGCCTGGACCAGGCGATTGCCGACTTTGACCACGCCATTTCACTGGATGACGAAAACCCGCTGGTATACTTCCAAAGGGGATTGGCTTTTCTAAAATCGGGTGATACGGTGGCTGCTTTGCAGGATTATGATCAGGTAATTGCATTGGAACCGGATAATGCACTCACTTTTTATAACCGGGCACTCATCAAATCGATGCAGGAAAATTATGAAGAGGCGCTGGAAGATTATACCGCCGTTACGCAAATCAACCCCTTGAATGTATATGCCTATTTTAACCGGGGCATCGTTTATGCTGAACTGGAGAACCTCGACAGTGCGGAGGCTGATTTTACAAGATGTATCGAAATATTTCCGGATTTTGTGGGTGCATATGTAAACCGGTCGGTTGTGCGCCAGCAGAAAGGAAACCGGTTTGGTGCTGTTCAGGACCACGATTTGGCCATGAATATTATTGAGGAATTAAACAGCGACAATCAGGATTACGAAACCATTTATCGCAGGTACCAGGATTCTATTTATTTCAATAAGATCATTGAATTTGAGGCAGATTTTATCAGCGGAAATATAAAAAAAGGTCGCATCCAGTTCCAGCGGATCACGATCGAACCAAAGCCTAACTTTTTCCTTGTATATGCAATCAAATCGTCAGAAACCAATGATAAAGCGCATAAGAAGAATGAATATTATGATGAAAACATTGCCAAATTCAATGCGAATAACCGTTTTGGGATCAGGTTGGTATTCACCACGCGAGCATGGCCCATATCCAACGAAACAACCATCAATGAACTACAGCGCATTGACAGTGCTATCCTCATAGCAGGAGATACAGCAGGTGCTTATTTCATGAAAGGCGTTGTAAACAGCATGCTTCAAAATTACAGCATTGCCATCAATGCTTACGATAAGGCGCTGAAACATGATCCTTACATCTCCTATGCATACTTAAACCGTGGAACTACCCAATATGAATTAGATGAATTCATGTATAACGAACAGGAATATGTCAGCACCATTACCATCAGCAGGAGTGGACAGGATAATACCCGGAAAGAATTGGAAGAACCTGATTATCAAAGCACCCTGGACGACTACAACAGCGTGATCCGGCAAAATCCAGACCTGCCTTTTGTTTATTATAACCGGGCTAATGTAAAATTAAGCCTGAAGGAATACCACCGTGCCATCGATGATTATTCGCGGGCCATTGAGCTTGAACCTGAGATGGCAGAAGCCTATTACAACAGGGCACTTACCTTATTGTACCTCGAAGAAAACGAACTTGCGTGCAAAGATCTCAGCGTTGCAGGCGAACTCGGTATAACCGAAGCCTACAATGTAATCAAGCGGTATTGCCACAAATAACTATTTACTAATAGTAATTTTCCTGCAGTAATTCCGGAATATTATACATCAGTCCGGTTGAGATCACCACGACAATCGCAATGATGGCACCAATAATACCAATTAAAGCGAGCACACCATAAACTGTAAAATATGTACTCAGACTATTTTGCGACCTAACCATCGCTGCGATATCACCAGATATCTGGGCCTGTTCAATCCTATTGGCGGTTTGGTTTAATAATACCCCAAGCCAGATCGGTAGCCAAGCAATGATAATCCCCACAATCGTCATGGCCATAAATACACCATAAATGATCATCAGGATGCCTAAAAATTTAATCCAGCCTTTGCTGCTATAAAGTGGCAGACTTACTTCCCTTACCACCCTCTGTTCCATATTTAATTCTTCATTTTCCATATAGTAAAATTTAAAATTTATGAACTCATATGATGAATATCGACATAAAGTTAATGATGAATCGGGTGTTAACAAAAAAAAGTTTAAAATAATACGGCTTTGGTTGATAATTCATTCTTTCTGTCGCTACATTTGCAATCATAATAATTATGATGTTTTTCAGGAAATACATACTCAATAAATATTTTATTACCGGGATCGTTTTCCTTGTTTGGATGGTTTTTTTCGACCAGGAAAGTTTCATTGATCAATTGAAGCTTAGCAGGACTTTGAATGACCTGAAACACCAAAAAGAGTATTACCTGGAAGAGATCGAGAAAACAAGAGGCGCCATTGATGTGCTGGAAAATGATACAGCACACCTCGAAAAATATGCCCGTGAGAAATACTATATGAAAAAGGACAATGAGGATGTTTTCGTGATCATTGAGGAAGAAGAATAAAACAGCATCCCTATTTCTTTTTCGCCATTCTTTTCTGGTATTCCTTTAATATAACCTCTTTCTTTAATCGCTTGCCATGTGCCGGATAATATAGGTCTGCATTTTGTTCCAGCAACTTTTTCCAGCTTTTAAGTAATTCGTCTTCATCATTAGCAAAAGGTGGATATATTTTATGCATGATATTGAACAAACAATCGCCAACAAATGCATTGTTCTCAACGATCAACGATGACGAACCGGATGTATGGCCTGGTGTATGAATGATCTTACCCTCTATCCCAAAAATGCTTAGATCCAGGTTATTATTGAAAATGATATCCGGTTCCACAGGCTGAAAAACATTGTAGAGTTTGGAAATGCGCTTTCCCATAAATGAGATCACTTTGAACAATGGATTTGTTCCGTCCGGTACCCTGTGGAAACCGGCCTTAAGTTTATCTGCTTCTGATTCTTGAACGATTATTTTTGTACCTGTCTTTTCTTTCAAATATGCAGCGCATCCGGCATGATCGTAATGGGTATGCGTGAGAAAAATAAATTGTAGCGATTCAATATTCAGGCCTCTTGAAGTGATTGCTTTAAGAATTTTATTTTCAAATCCTTTGGTACCGGTATCCACCAGGAAAAATCCCGTTCCGGTAATTACCAGATACACATGGCCAACACCGGTAGGGATCGGTATAATTTTCAACTTTGACATTATTGCGGATCTACATCAAACTGTATGATAATGGATTTATATTTTGCCAGGCTACGAAACTCCTGGAATGACTTGTTCAATTCATCTTTCACAGCCGAATAATTACTTCCCCTGGCCGTTTTTATCATGATCTGCATGATATAAAATGACCGCACCCTTGATACCAATGGAAATTCAGGGCCATATAGCATTTTGCCAAACTTGGATCTTAATTCCTTGGCAAAGACAATAGCGCCTTCACGCAATAGATCGGCCTTCTTATGTTTCATTTTAACAATGATCAGCCTGTAATAGGGCGGATAGAAAAACCGCTTCCGTTCGGCCAGTTGCTGTTTGTACATCTCCAGGTAATCATGCTTAACCACACACCTGATCACGGGATGATCCGGCTTCCAGGCTTGAATAACCACTCTTCCCTGTTTGTGTTTTCTGCCTGCCCTTCCGCTTACTTGTTCCATCAGTTGGAAGCTGCGTTCGTGCGCCCTGAAATCAGGGAAACTCAACATATTATCGGCACTTAAAACTCCAACTACCTGCACATTATCGAAATCCAGTCCTTTGGTGACCATTTGCGTTCCGATCAGGATATCAGTTTTGCGCTCCTCAAAATGGCCAATGATTCTGTGAAATGCGTTTTTTGTGCGGGTCGTATCCAGGTCCATCCGATCAATTCGGGCATCAGGTAAAATCAATGATAATTCTTCAACGACCTTTTCAGTGCCGAATCCCTGCATTTTTAAAAATGTATTGCCACAGTCATGGCATTCATGCGGGATGGTGGTTGAATATCCACAATAATGGCATTTCAGCAGTTCGCTGTGTTTATGGTAGGTAAGCGTTACGTCGCAATATTTGCACTGGGGCACCCAACCGCATTGCTCACATTCTACCCGCAATGAAAACCCACGCCTGTTCTGAAATAAAATTACCTGCTTTTTATCTTCTAATGCCGCATTTATTTCTCTAAGTAATACCGAAGAAAAATGTGACCTCAGCATGCGACGCCTATGTTCGTCACGCAAATCCACCACTTCAATATCCGGCATATTTAAACCTCCATAACGCTCGTTCAATTCGACCAAAGCGTATTTGCCATTCATGGCATTGTAATAACTTTCGATGGAGGGCGTAGCAGAGCCAAGCACAACTTTTGCTTTATGAATAGTTGCCAGGTATATGGCCGCATCACGTGCATTGTATCGGGGAGCAGGGTCATATTGTTTATAGGATTGATCGTGTTCTTCGTCAACAATGATAAGCCCTAAATTTTCATATGGTAAAAAAATGGCCGACCTGGGGCCGAGGATCACTTTATATTGGGATACATCATTTGATTTTTCACGACCGGAAAGGTTATTCCATACTTCTGCCCTTTCATCTTTGCTGTAGCGCGAATGATAAATACCCACCTGGTCGCCAAAATATTTTTTCAGCCGGCTGATGATCTGTGTAGTCAGCGCAATTTCAGGTAGCAGGTACAGCACTTGCTTCCCTTGCTGTAATATTTGTTCAATAAGCTTGATGTAAATTTCTGTTTTTCCTCCTGAAGTAACGCCATGCAACAACGCCACATTAAAATTTACAAATGCCAGGTGAATATGGTCAAATGCAATCTTTTGCATCTCACTGAGGACAATAGGTGCTGCCTCTTTTGTGTTTGTATCCTGAAAACGGCTGATCACCCTTTCCGTTATTTCAAATACGCCTTTATCAACCAGTGCTTTTAAAATGGTGGTGTTGCTCTCAGATCTCTTCAGCAAGTCATCCCTGCTGATTTGCCGGCTTCTGTCGTTCGCAAAGCCACTCATGCTAATATAAGCCATGACGACCTCAAGCTGTTTATGCGCCCTTTTTCCAAGCTCATCCATCAATTGTCGCATGGCTTCATCCGATTCAAATGTATCAGATAAGGAAACCATTTTCTCCAGTTTGGGTTTGTAGCCACCTTTCAGTTCTTCTTCCATGAAGATCATGCGCTTGTCGATCATTTTTTTTAGCAGGGGGAGGACCTTCTGGAAACCAACTTGTTTTGAAATTTCATCAATGGTCAGCTTTTCTTTTTCAAGCAAAGCTTCGGTAATGCGGTATTCAAATTCGTCCAGGATAAATTCATCCACTTTAAAATCAGGTGACAACAGTACTTTCGACTCACTGGAAAGTTTGAATACAGAAGGCAGCGCGGCATTCATTACATCACCTTCGGTACACATGTAATAGTCGGAAATCCAATCCCAGAATTGAAACTGCAACGGATTCACAAGCGGCTGCTCATCTAATACGTGAAGTATGTATTTTGGAACAGCTTCGGGCACCTGCTGATGAAGCCGTTTGATAAGCCCGGCATAAACCTTCCTTTTTCCAAACTGAACCGATACCCGCTGCCCAACTTTTATTGCATTATTCATCTCAAAAGGAACCCGGTAGGTGAATGTTCCTTTTACAGGCAACGGTAACAAAACATCAGCAAAGAGGGTTGTCCGGCTCATGCAGACAAAGGTAGATTTTTTAACTTTTCCAACATTGGAATTTTGAAAATGTTAAATCTTCAGAAAAATTTGAAATAGATCAATTATTAATCACAAACGCACTCTTACCCTGTTCATAATTTTGGATCCCTTTTTCCAGAAAATCAACAAACTCATCTACATCAAGGTCGTAAGCTCTTGGTTGGGCCAGCACTTCTCCATCATGTCCCATTAACACATAAAAAGGCTGCGCATTGACACCGAACTTTGTGATCTGCAAGTCGGCATATTTTTTTCCGATGGTTTTTTTCATCTTGCCATCATATTCCGATTTGATCCACTCTTCTTCCGCCAGTTTGGTTTTATCGTCCACGTATAGTGCCAGCACAATATAATTTTCACGCAGAATTTTAAGCACTTTTGGATCTGACCATACATTGGCTTCCATCTCCCGGCAATTTACACATCCGTGTCCGGTAAAGTCAATAAAGATCGGTTTGTTCTGTTCTTTGGCACAACTCAGGGCCTGATCATAATCAAAATATCCTTCCAGGCCATGCGGCAAATGCAAGAAATCAGCATATTTGGGTTTATCGCAAAGTTCTTCTACTTCGCCACCTCCCGAACCGGCATATAATTCCACATTATTACGAATAACTGCATTTAGGTCAAAATCGTGTGTCGATTGCGGAGGTACGTAGCCTGAAAGTGCTTTTAAGGGTGCGCCGAACATGCCCGGTATGAGATACATGACAAATGAAAATGTAATGATAGCAAGCATTAAACGGGGGACCGAAACATAGGGTAGATCGGAATCATGTGCAAACTTAATTTTTCCAAGCAAATACATGCCCATTAAGAAGAAGATCACGATCCATAATGCCAGATAGACTTCCCTATCGAGTATACCCCAATGATAGGTTTGATCTGCTATGCTTAAGAATTTTAATCCCAGTGCCAACTCGAGGAAACCCAGCACAACCTTAACTGCATTCAGCCAGCCTCCAGATTTTGGAAGACCTTGCAATAAGGATGGGAAAAATGCAAAAAGTGTAAATGGCAAGGCAAATGCAAGCGAGAAACCCAGCATACCGATAATGGGTTTTAGAACCTGTCCCCCTGCTGATTCAACAAGAATGGTTCCTACGATCGGACCTGTGCAACTGAACGATACAAGCACAAGCGTAACCGCCATAAATACGGGTCCTAAAAATCCTCCTTTATCGGCTTTTTGGTCCGTTTTGTTAACCATCCAACTGGGTAGTACAATTTCAAACATACCGAAGAATGAGGCAGCAAATATGACAAAGATTAAGAAGAATAATATATTAGGCAACCAGTGTGTACTTAGCCAGTTCGCAATGTCGGGTCCTGCAACTACGGCAAGTATTGAACCAATAAAAGTGTAGATGGCTATGATGCTAATACCATAAATAATGGCTTGCATTTTTCCTTTGGCTTTTTCTTCACCGTCTTTCATGAAAAATGAAACCGTCATTGGGATCATTGGAAAAACACAAGGTGTAAGTATAGCTGCCAGACCGCCAAGGAATGACAATATGAAAAATCCCCAAAGCGAAGCTTTTTTCCCCTGGATATCCGACACACCTATCTCCGCTTTATCTAATTGCTGTTTCTCAGCGATCAATTGATCCGTTTGTCCATCAAAAAGCAATTCGATATCTTCATATAAAGCCACACAACCTACATCGTTACATACCATATAAGCAATTTCACCTATAACCGGTATTTGGTCTTCTTCGGAGGTTAACCTGATAGTTTGTTTAAAAGTAGCTTCGTGCTCAAAAAATTTGATGTCCATTTCAAAGACATCGTCAAATTCTTCCATTGGAGTTGTTACTTCTTCTGCTTTACCCACCAATTCGAATCCATCCTGATTTTCAAATACAAATTCGGTGGGCAACGGGCCATCCTCCGGAACATCTACTGAATACAAATGATACCCGTCATCAATCGTTGCCGTGATGAGTATGTCAACTATTCTATCGCCATTTGCTTCTGTTTGTATCTGCCATTTAACTGGTTCCAGAATCCCCTGCACCGGGACTGCTGCAGATGTTCCTTTTGGTGTGAGGTTAAATTCAAAATCCACATCGGTGGGTGGTAAACATTTTGTGTCGTCGCAACACATAAATTCAAGAAAACCGTTGATAGTTGCCGGAGACTGTGACGTTAATTTAACACGCTGCTTGAAAACAGCTTCCATTGCAAAAAACTTGAGCACCATCTCAAAATTTGGATCATACTCCTCAATCACTTCGCTTTCTTCCTTCGTTTTGCCTATTAACTCGTATCCAGGGTTTGCTTCGAAATTAAAATTCGTTGCAGGAGGTGACATGGGAATATCCTGCGAGTATAAATGCCATTTCGTGTCAATATCAGCTATGAAAATGAGATCAAATTCCGTATCACTGACTTGTTCAGACGAAAAACTCCATTTTACGGGTTCTAAAATTTGAGCCTGAAGTCCCGAAAAAATGAAAAGAAAAATATATAAGTAACTAAATCTCAGTATATTTTTGGTCATAGGTCCCTGTTTTATTGGATTGCGAAAATAATAAATTTAATCGTATTGAATTTCAAGTTCTTGTACTGATATTTGACAACTCGAGTCAGTTTTCAGTTGCATTCTATCTGAATTATAAGATTTAGGAAACGAATAAGAATGCTCAATCTGAACAATAGGTAACAGCAAGCACAGTTTCCGTTTGCCTTGTTATTTTATATTTTTCAGAAATCCGGTGTCCAATAACCCAAACAATGTTATTTCCTGATATGAGCAACCAAATGTTTTGTTTTTCAAATAAGTTGATTTTGTTATCAATGAAAAAGTCGCTCAGTAACTTGCTTCCTTTCATTCCAAATGGCGCAAAACGATCGCCATGCTGCCACCTTCTTATCTTGAGCGGATAGGTCAATTTGCCTTCATCCAGTTGGGCAACACGAGCATCTGATTTAATTTTAAATGTCTCGCTGTTGGGAATGCGCTTAAAATTTAAAATCAGCGGGTCGGTGATTTTATCTTGTCCACGCTGAACAATATACTCTTTTAAATCTATCTCTGTCATGGGCCTGATCAGCAAATTTTTCCTGTCAATTATGGCTTCATAGGTTTCTGAAACAAAGGACTGACCAATTTGCGTGCGGATGATGGCATCCGTCATACTATTTGTTGTATCGCGATTAAATCCGAACCTTTTCATCAAATAGAACAACCATGAATCCATTGGTTGTAACTTCACAACATCGTCTTTAGAAACAAGAAGAAATCCTTCTTTTTCGCTAAAAAGGGAATTATATTTTTCATCCATCAACTGCTTTAATAACACATCTGCTTCGTTCAGGTTATTCATACTTTCGACAATCGCAACAGGGGCTTTAGTATGTAGCTTTTCCAACTCGGGCAGCAGGTTCAACCTGATTTTATTTCGCAAATAAGTATCTTCTTTATTCGATGAATCTTCTCTGAAATTCAAGTCATTTTCTTCTGTATGCATAATGATTTGTTTGCGGTTTGCAAACAGCAATGGACGAATAATGTTACCTCTTTTCAACGGCATTCCCCTGAGCCCCGCGAGTCCTGACCCCCTCAATAAATTAATAAAAAAAGTTTCCACCTGGTCGTCAGCATGCTGGCCTACTGCCACGTAATCAAAATCATTTTCATACAACAATTCCTCAAACCAACTATATCGTAAATCACGTGCAGCTTCTTGTATTGAAAGCTTTTGATAATTTGCGTAATCTTTTGTTTCAAAACTTTTAGCAAATACCTTTATTCCATATTTTTCACCTAAATTTTTAACGAATTGCTCATCACCATCCGATTCTTTTCCCCGGAGCTGAAAATTACAATGTGCAATGGCTATTTGATAACTTGCTTCTACAAACAGATCGAGCATAACAACTGAATCAATACCTCCGCTGACGGCTACAAGGATTCGGTTGTCCAAATTACATAGTTTTTGCTGTTCAATATATTGTTTAAATTCTTTAACCACAGCACAAATGTAGTAAATGAAAAAAGGCCACTGTGAAGTGGCCCTGTATATATTTTGTAAGTCTTTTATTGTTTCACCCAGGTATTTCCTGTATGCAACAAATCGTCCACGTTTTTAAGTTTGGATGTTTTCTTTTCGTGTTCCACAGAATTCCATACCAATTCCTCGAATGTATGCGATTTTACCGACCGAATGACACCGAGGGCTGCCGGAAATTCAGGTGGCATCATACTGGCCAGCATCACGTGTATGCCTGAGTCTTCTGTGCAAGGATCGTGCACCAGAATGTCTTTTTCAGTGATGCCATTTTCTCCTATTTTTACAACTTCCAGGTTGGTTCCCCTCAACACAATACCCTTGTCTCTTTCTTTTCCGAATATCATAGGCTCTCCGGCTTCCAAAAACAACTGGTTCTCATCTTTTGTTTCGCGTGATGTGATCAGGGCATGGATCTGGTTATTAAAAATAACGCAGTTTTCCAGTATTTCAACAACAGAAGTTCCTTTATGTTTGGCAGCTTCCGTAAATACCTGCGACATCATTTTAATATTGGTATCCACCACGCGTGCAAAAAACTTCCCGTGGGCACCGATGACCAGTTCTCCAGGATTAAAAGGTGCTTCGTAAGTTCCCTGTGGTGATGTTTTGGTTTTTGATCCTTCAGGTGATGTGGGTGAAAACTGTCCTTTGGTCAAACCATATATCTTGTTATTAAATAACAGGATATTGATATCCGGATTACGACGAACCACATGAATAAAATGATTCCCTCCGATGGCCATTGAGTCACCATCACCCGTGATCATCCAGACGCTAAGTTCGGGATTGGCTAATTTTACACCTGTCGCCAATGCAGCAGCACGACCATGAATACCATGAACACCATAGGTATTCATATAATATGGAAACCTCGAAGAACAACCTATACCTGAAACGACAACAAAATTTTCTTTAGGAATTCCAAGTTCGGGGAAAACATTTTCAACCGCCTTTAATATGGCATGGTCGCCACAACCCGGGCACCATTTCACCATGCGGTCGCTTTCAAAGTCTTGTTTAGTAAGTGCTAATTTTGGTGTTTCTATAATATTTTCCATTTTCTATTCATTTAAAAGTGAATTAAAATGAGCTTTCAACTCTGCAACCATAAACGGTAATCCCTGTATCTTGTTATATTGCAAATAATCATACATAGGGAAGTTCATCCTTAGGTAATTAACAAACTGCCCAAGGTTATTTTCACAAACTACAATCCGTTTATATTTTGAGAGGACATCACCGGTATTTTTTGGTAATGGCATAATGTGTTTGAAATGCGCAAAACTGATCTTTTTACCTTCTTCTCTGAGTTCTTCAATAGCTGTTAAAATAACGCCATATGTGCCGCCCCATCCGACGACCAGAACATCACCTTCCTTTTCACCGATAACTGATAATTCAGGGATGTATTCTGCTACTCTGTCAACTTTTTCCTGTCTAAGTTTAATCATCTTTTCATGATTAAGCGGATCGTAGGATACGTGGCCAGTAATATCTTCTTTTTCCAACCCACCTACCCTGTGGCGTAAACCTTCTGTTCCCGGTATAGCCCATGGCCTATTTAATTTTTTCTCATCTCTTTTATAGGGTTTATAATCAGGATCATTGGCTTTTACAATGGGAGGGGCTATTTCAGGTAAAGACGCTACTTTTGGGATCAGGAATACTTCCGAACCATTTGCGAGTGCACCATCCGTAAGTAAGATGACCGGAGTCATGTGCTCAAGCGCTAGCTTTGATGCTTCATAAGCAGCGTAAAAACAATCAGAAGAACTTGTAGCAGCAATAACTATAACAGGGGCTTCCCCATTTCTCCCATAGAGTGCTTGCATGAGGTCTGACTGTTCCGATTTTGTAGGTAAACCTGTTGAAGGGCCTCCACGCTGCACGTCAACAATGACGATGGGTAATTCAGTCATAACAGCCAAACCAATGGCTTCGCTCTTTAGTGATAAGCCAGGACCTGATGTGGTTGTGATAGCAAGTGAACCAGCGTAACTTGCGCCAATAGCCGAAACAATTCCTGCAATTTCGTCTTCTGCCTGAAATGCGATGGCCGTGAATTGTTTATGTTTTGAAATCTCCTGGAGTATCTCTGAAGCAGGCGTTATCGGATACGATCCCAGGAATAAATTCCTGCCTGATCGCTCGGCTGCTGCTAAAAATCCCCATGAAGTGGCCAGATTACCGGTTACATTTCTATATAATCCCTTTTTCAGAGGTGCCGGTTCAACTTTATATGTATTGGCAAATGCCTCAATCGTATTGGCAAAATGGTAGCCTGCGAGAAGTACCTTTTTATTTGCTTCCACTACCAATGGATTTGATTTGAATTTATCCTCAAAAAATTTGAAGGTACCTTCATAATCGCGATTGAACATGAAAAAGACCATACCCAGGGCGAACATATTTTTCGACTTCTGGGCCGACTTATTATCCAGTTGCAAGTCTTTAACTGCTTCTTTGGTCATGGTTGTAATGGGCGCTTCAATCACTAAATGTCCAAGTAATGAACCATCCGTCAACGGATTTTCATCATAGCCTGCCTTTTTAAAATTTTTCTCAACAAAAGCATCCGTGTCAACAATAATGATGGCTTCCCTTGTGATCCAATTCATATTTGCTTTTAGCGAAGCCGGATTCATGGCTACTAGCACATCTGCCTGGTCACCGGAAGTATGGATATCCATATCGCCAAAGTGAATCTGAAAACCGGAAACCCCGGAAACAGTTCCCTGGGGTGCCCTTATCTCTGCCGGATAATCCGGAAAAGTTGCAAAGTCGTTACCTACAATTGCGGTTGAATCAGAAAATAAACTTCCTGTTAACTGCATGCCATCACCTGAATCACCGGCAAATCGAATTACAGCATTCTTTAATTCAATTATTCTATCTTTTTTGTCTGACATAAAAAGTCTTTTAAAAATCTTGACAAAAATAGTCTTAATATGTTTTTACAACCATTTTATAACAGTTTTTTTACATAAAAATGTATCTATTTATAACCAGTTCATCAATTGAAATATAGCAGGCTCATATGCTTATTTAAACACAGTATAAAATATACTTGATCGATAAAAAAATACCTAAAATAAATATTTAAAAAAATCAATGTGAGTATCTTTGCCGTACAATTTTTTTAAAACTAAAACTAAATAAAATGGCTTACATAATTAATGATGATTGCACCGCTTGCGGTACCTGCATTGACGAATGTCCTGTAGATGCAATTTCTGAAGGTGATATTTATGTAATTGATCCTGATCTTTGCACCGACTGTGGCGCCTGCGCTGATGTTTGTCCGGTAGAAGCAATTCATCCTGAATAAACGTATTCATTGAATAGATAAAAATGACCCGGTTTTACAAACCGGGTTTTTTTATATCACCATAGTTTCATCGAAATTCAGGCTATAAACACCGAGATTTACACACAGTTTGAGTAATTTTACATAATCTTTTAATTTATTCGTTATGCAAAAAAAAGTTGATTTTTTAGTCGTCGGTACAGGAATGGCCGGATTAATTTATGCCCTGAAAGTGGCGGAATACGGCTCCGTATGTTTGCTTTCGAAGAATTTAATTGATGATACAGCTACCAGCTATGCCCAGGGTGGTATCGCTGCAGTGATGTATTCGCCCGATAATTACAAAAAACATATTGATGATACAATAAATGCCGGGGCCGGTTTAAATGACGAAGAAATCGTCAGAATAACCATAACTGAGTCGACTGAACGTATTGTTGAATTGATTGAGTGGGGAACACATTTTGATAAGGAAGATTCGGGCAAATATTCACTTTCAAAAGAGGGAGGGCATTCCGAGTACCGTATCCTGCATCATAAAGACGCGACAGGTTATGAAATACAGCGAGCATTGAGTAAAAAGATCTGGGAACATCCCAATATCGAAGTTATGGAAAACCACTTTGCCATTGATCTAATCACCCAGCATCACTTGGGAGAAATGGTTACACGTGCCAGGAAGGATAT
>PKSW01000110.1 GCA_002869465.1 Marinilabiliales bacterium | reverse complement strand
TGATAGCATCCTGAAACCTTGCAACAGTCGTGATTCTTCAGCGGTTGCCCCATTAGCCACCTGTTCACCACTAGGCTTTCCTGTCACCAGGTATTCAACAGAAACAACCAATAGTGTGGCCAATCTTGCCAGTTCAGCGGGGTTGAAAAATGATGCACCCCTTTCCTTTTGGCCTATGGCTGAAACAGTCAGGTGGAGATGTACAGCCAGGTCAACCTGCTGAAGCCCTGCCTGCTGCCTGGCCTGCTGAACCCGTTTACCAATCTGCTTTTTCATCTCGGTCATCATCAAGCCTTTCATAAGATTTATACGATAAAACAATTATTTACAATTTTCTGATAAATGCAAGGGGAGTTGTTTTTTATATTGTCAAGATGAAAATTTCTGTTGTCATGTGACAAAATATCAATATTTCCTGTTGCTTTCGCTAATAATTGCATGTTATGAAAGCCTTTAAATTGATATTTTGTAAGGTGACAAAATGAAAAAAATTGATGATTTGATGACAACTGCACAGGCTGCTGCATATTTAGGGGTTTCTAAATCTGCACTTGACCAGGCTTGCAACCGCAGAAAAATCCCGTTCTACAAACCATTTCGGGCCAGGCTTTTTGACAATGCTGACCTTGATGACTTTCTGAACGGGTCAAAAGTGCCTGCTGAATCGGGGGTGGCTTGCAATGAATAATATTTCAGAACTGCTGAAGCAGCAGCAGGCCATCAATGCAGCCATTTTGAACCTGGTCAGCCAGCAGCAGGCACCAGAATCATGTGCCATCACAGCCGGTGAAGAGTTGGCCCAAAATGCAGCCCTGGTCAAAGCCAGGCATTCAATGGGCCACAAAGAATGGCTGGCCCAGCACAAAGCAGTGATGGCTGAACGCAAAAAAAAGCATGTAAGGCCAGTGACGGCTGGCCCTGTTGCCCTGTGATGGTTTCACCCTCCTTCCATCACAGGGCCTTTTTTAAGATTTCATTATGAACTGCTGCATTTGTGGCAACCAGGTTGATGAACCAGCAGGGATTGGCAACACAATCTGCCAACGGTGTGAAGTGAATATTTCCAAAATTGAACCAACAGACATTGCCCCTTATTTGTGGGCAACAGTTTATGTGCTGACCCTTTTGGCTGTGCTTATGTTTGGCATTTGCACCTGGCCATGGGGTCAATTTTTTGCCCCCTGATAACCAGTGAAGCATGGCAGGGGGTTTGTTGCCCTGCCTGGCAGAAATGCTTTGGACGGCAAGCAGCCAGGCAGGGCACCAAAAGGAAAGGGTGAAATCATGGCAACAGCAAATGGCGATTTGCAAATTTTTCGGGATTCAACACACACAGCAGTCAGGCCATCACTTTGTGACTGCCAGGCAAGCATTCCTGTCGGCAGGGAATACAGAAAAATTGTCGGCAAGATTCATGGTGAATTTTTCACTTCAAAGGTTTGTATCAATGCTGACTGCATCAGCTGCATTGACCGGCTTGAAATGGCCAGCAATGGGCAGTTTGAACTGTTTGGGGGCTGTTATGTCTGAACCTGTTTCACATGACGGTTTCAAGGCATCCATCAGGGAAAACAAAGAAGTCAGGGCAGCTTTCAAGGCACTGTGGCAAAGGTCAGGCCCAAAGTGCGGTGGCACCTGGCAGTGCAGCCAGGGTGGCTTTGTGCAGCACTGTGGGCACCCTACCGCAAATTATCCATACATCGGGAGCAATGCCAGGGGTGAAACCATCCTTGCTGAAAATGGCAGGGGGTTCAGGCTTTTGATTGATGCCCAGGTTGCAGTGATTCGTTCAAACCATTGGGGGTGCTGACATGACTTTGAAAGGTTTTTTGGCTGGTCTGTTTGTCGTTCTGGCTTTCCTGGTTGCATCTACCATGGAATATGAAGTCCTGGTTGCCATGGAAAGAATCAAGGCCCAGCAATCAGAAGCGGTGGTTGTCAATGCGTGGTGATTTACCAGAAAAGCAGTTCAACATTTTCTGCCCTTTGATGGGTGGCCCTGATTACAAAATGAATTATCTGGCCACCAGCTGCAAATCAAGGGTTCATTCAAAATCATGCACCAATAAAAAGTGCAAGCGGTTTGCATCAATCATGGCCCAAAAAAACAAAAGGCCAATCAGTGAAGCAGCTGCTGACCATTCCAGGGTGCAAGAAATAGTCAAGCAGCACAGGCCCAAAAAGCCTGTGCCCAAAAAATGCCAGTGTTGTGGCAGGCAGAAGCGC
>PKSW01000123.1 GCA_002869465.1 Marinilabiliales bacterium | reverse complement strand
CAAATATTACATATTGCATTTTCTCAATTAATAACTAATTAACAATTATTCGATAGCTGAAAATGTGATAATTTTCCCAGTCAGAACCTAAAATAATGCTGAATGACATTCAGCACAATGGGTCTCCTTCCATTCGTCGCCAATATCAATAGGATGCTTGAATTCAAGTGAACCCTCGCCTTCAGCGTATTCCATATTTTCCGGAGTTCCTTGGGCTTTAATCAAATGACACAAATTACAATCTCGTGAAATCGTTGTTGCTCTTTCATTTTGAAAACGGTCATTGTGACATCGATAGCAGCCATCGTTTTCAAGGTGTCCGAGATAATTCGGGTATTCATTCCATTTCACTTTCATCATTGGAAAGATGTTTTTGGAATAACCTTCCTTCATTGCACTTTTTGCCGCATCGATGGCTACTTTATTGGTGTCGTAAACATCTGGATAATTTGATAAATAAAAATCATCTATTTCCTGATCAATAAAGGCGAAAGCACTGTCGGTTGTGGGAAAATCGTTGACAAGAATACCCATGGCCGTTAGTTTAATTTCAGGAAGATCACTTGATATTTTGCCTGCTGTAATTGCCTCGTCAATGAAATTTGTAGGCGACCTGTAGTTATGTGATGGCCGGTTATGACAATCGAGACAATCCATTGTTCTAAGCTCTAAAGTGTCTAAAACGCTTTCATCAATTTCATATTCAGGATCCCTATAAATAGTCTCTTCTCCGGATGATAAGTTGGTGTATTTAACCCAAGCGATCACATCTCTTTTAAATGTGGCAGGTTTATATTCAATTTTGACATTTGGATTTATGTGCCAGTGAATACCATCTTGTAACCCAAGTGCTCTGTACTGGGGACTTGTTTTCAATAGGAGGCTAATGTCCCATTCTGTATTTTCTTCGTCAGCCATATAGTGACGATGGGTCAGGTATTTTCTGTCATAAAATTTTTCAGGCCAATGACATCTTTCACATGTTTCCTGTGCAGGACGCAGATTGTGAATTGGTGTTTCAATTGGTGTTGGATAAGCTTTAGCAATAACAGAATAAACCTGGTATAAACCTGATAATTTAGATCTGACATACCATCCAGCACCTGAACCAACATGACATTCAACGCAATTGACTCGCTCATGCGCTGAACCCATGTATGCAACATATTCAGGTTCCATTACTTTATGGCATAATGTGCCGCAGAATTCATTTGATTCTGTATAGTGAAAAGCCTGGTAACTCCCTAATGCTGATAATACTAAAAAGATGGTTAACCCAATGGTAATAAAAAATAGCATTGTTCTTTGCTTGGAATCATTGAAATCAACAATAGGGAACTTGAATTCTCTCTCAACTTTTCTTCTCTGTTCTTTTCGTTTTTTAAAAAAAATACCAATTGGTATCATTATTAACCCAATAAACATTATAACTGGTAGTATAATGAATGTAAATAGGCCAGAATAATTCTCCCCTTCAGAAAATAATAACGATAGAAGAAATAAAAAGACGATCATTAAAAAACTCAGTGATGCAATTGCAGCACCAATAAATGTCGTCCAGCTATAATAATGTTTGGGTAATTTCATGATATTCTAATTTTTTAATTCATATTAATGATAGCCGTTTATCATGCTTTTAAAATGAGTAGAAGGCTTTTCACCCAATGTGCACATATATATATGAATTAGCATGAAAACAGAAAGGAAGAACCCCAGAAGGCTATGAAAAATTGCAGTAAATTGAATTCCACTAATACCAAAAACTGATGGGAAAATAGTTTCGGGGTACAACAAACCAAAACCAGTGATTATGAGAAATGGAAAGAAAAGATACATAACTATAACATAGCTCACTAATTGCATTGGGTTGAATTTTCTATTCTTTTTAGCCGGAAATGGTGGCTTTTCATTTATAAATATGCCATAAGAATAATATCTAAATTGTTTTATTATTCTGCCAATTAAGCCCTTTTCTCTAATCCTATAATTTTTGCTATTTACAGTTATCGTGTTTCCTAAAATATAAATTGCATAAAGTAAAGTAACCAATACTCCCGATATGTTGTGCATGGCTACAGCTATGTCAAACCGGATGAATTTCATTTCTGTCCCTGAATACTGCATACTCAGTCCGGTAATGATTAATAATATAAAAAGAATCGCATTTGACCAATGCCAAAGTCTGACCCACACTGGATATAAATATAGTTTTTCTGACATTTTATTT
>PKSW01000477.1 GCA_002869465.1 Marinilabiliales bacterium | reverse complement strand
TAAAATTTACAAAAAGCTTTTCTATCCGGCCTCCAAAACGGGCTGTCAATACTGAAATTTTGCGCTCATCTGCCTGTACTTTTCCCTGTAAATAAAGCGTTTTATCAGGTGCGCCTCTGGTTACCAGCATGGTTTGTATAGATGCCAACATGGCTGCAGATTCAGTCATGACAATTTCATTGGGAGAGACATCATCCCCACCTGTATTCATGGTAGTTAGTGGAATCAGGTCCATTGCACAGATAGGGCACTTTCCGGGTTTATCCTGTTTGATTTGGGGGTGCATGGAGCATGTCCATATCTGGTTTTCCACTTCAGTGGTATGACCTTCATGGCCATTAGGTTCCTGACCTTCGTTTGATACTACAGCTGATGAATGAAAGAATATCCATCCAAATAGTAAACCAACGATAAATACGCCAATGACCAGTTTATAATTCTCTTTTACTTTATTAAATATATTTTTCATGATATTTTCTGTTATTTACCCATTAAATAATTGATGAAAGAAATTGCAGCCTGTTTATCGGCCCTTGCTTTTTCAAGTTCCAAATTAAATTTTAGCACTTTACGCTCCATACGAAGTATTTCCTCAAAATTTTTATTCCCGGTGGCATAGTCTGTTTCCAAAAGTTTTACCGATTTTTTGGCTAACTCAAGTTGTGATATATAAAGGGTGATTCTCCTGTCAGCATCTAAATAATCTTTCCACCCATTCTCGAAAAGAGACTCCAGTATATTTGTCTTGTCAATCTTTTCATTTTCCTTAGCTGCTTCCAGGTACACCACTTCCTGGATCATGGATTTGTATTTATTTCGATACAGCGGAATGGTAATACCTATATTGGGGAACAATAAAGCATCCTTTCCCGATAGGTTATTATCACCTTTTCCAACCATAATGTAATCGATACCAATCTTAAAACTGGGTTTTCCCATTGCCGAGGCTACATCCTTCCGGAATTGTAATGCCGTTTGCTGGAAATCAAGACTTAGAAGCTGATGATTTAGTTGATTAACAGAATCGAGGGCAGCTTGTTTTGTTAAGGGAAAATCATTATCCCACAAAACTTCAGGAATGAAAAGAGGCTCATTTTTATCAACGTTGAGCAATAAATTAAACATTACTTCCACCACATATTGCTTGTCTTTCAGTAGAGCCAATTGATTTTCAAGTTCACCAATTTCTATCTCTATGCGGTATTCATCAACTGCCGAAACAAGGCCCGACTCATATTTAATGTTGGCCAGTTTGCGAAATATCCCGAGTATTTCAAGGTTTTCTAATGTAATGTCAATTGCTTTCTTATTGAAATAGGTATTGTAGTATGTAGCCCTTACCTCATTATACAACTTCGATTTGGCTTCTTCAAATGCCTCATATTTTGCTTTGGCAACCTCAATCGCTGTATTTTCTCTTGCTTTTAACGTACCAAACCAGGGGAACATTTGTGAAGCCGATATCTTAAACCGCTGTGGCCCATTTCGTGTTTCAACGGGCATGATGAAATATCCGAAAGCTACTTGTGGATCTGGCAGAGCACTTACTTGAGGGACAACCTCAAGCGATGCCATATATTCATTGAATTTTGCTTTAAGCCCCGGGTTGTTCCCGGCAGCCGTCTGCAAATACATGTTCAGTTCTTCTTGTGCTGACGCCAATGAAGAAACCAGCAACATGACAATTCCAATTATAATTTTAATATTCTTCATGGGATTACACATTTTGTTTTTTCAATTCTTTTTTCACTTTTGCCTCCTGCCACATACTGTACAGCACAGGAACAACAAACATGGTGAGCACCGCGATAGTCATCCCGCCAAATAGTGGGATGGCCATCGGAACCATAATATCGGATCCTTTTCCGTTTGAAGTGAGCACAGGGATGAGTGCAATAATGGTTGTTGCGGTGGTCATAACTGCCGGACGCACCCTTTTTGAGCCTGCTTCGAGGACTAATGCCCGAACTTCTTTCACAGTTTTGGGTTTTAGTTTATCTTGCAACTGTTTGATATAAGTGCTTATTAAAACTCCGTCATCGGTTGCCACCCCAAACAGGGCAATAAACCCTACCCATACGGCTACACTAAGGTTTATGGTTTTTACCTGGAACAAATCCCTCAAGTTTATACCAGCCAAAGTTCCGTCCAAAAACCAGGGTTGTCCGTAAAGCCAAAGCATGATAAAACCGCCTGACAATGCAACGATTATCCCGGAAAATATCAGTG
>PKSW01000050.1 GCA_002869465.1 Marinilabiliales bacterium | reverse complement strand
TATGATGCTGGCAATTTTACTCTTGAATGTATTTGCACCATTGATCGATCACTATGTGATTGAGGGAAACATAAAGAAAAGGCTTAAACGCCTGAAAACTGTAACGACTTAAAAAAATAAAATTATACCATTATGTATAGTAACGGATATATTTTCAGGTACGCTGCCATCATGGTGATCGTTGCGGCAGCATTGTTGTCGACAGCAGCCATGTTCTTAAAACCATTTCAGGAGAAAAACAGAGCAATCGAGAAAATGGGAAGCATATTAATTTCCGCAGATATTAAAGATGTGGAAACGGAACAAACTATCAGCACCTTTAATCAATACGTTGTTGAAGCTTTAATAGTGGATAGCGAAGGTACTATAGTTGATAGTTATACAGAAGGCGTCATGCAGGAAAGCAAAGCCTTTGAAATTGATTTAAAGAAAGAACTCTATAAAAAGTCAAAGTCAGAGAAATTCGCATTGCCTTTATATGTAGTTGAAAAGGAGGGAGTTAAAACATATGTTATACCCATGAGAGGATCTGGTTTGTGGGGTCCTGTTTATGGAAATATGGCACTTGCTGAAGATTTAAATACCATTGTAGGTGTCACTTTTGACCATGATGGCGAAACACCAGGTCTTGGAGCAGAAATTACAACTCCTATGTTTACCAAACAATTTATTGGGAAGAAGATTTTTGATGAACAGGGAAATTTTACCTCAATAAAAGTGGTTAAGGGAGGGGCAAAAACTTTACCTCAACCTGAGCAAATTCATGCTGTAGATGCAATTTCTGGAGGCACTATTACGAGTAATGGTGTTGGTGATATGATACAAAATGTTATAGAGAGTTATGAACCATACTTTAAAAAACAAAAATAACGATGAGCACTGGAAATAAAGAACGTGAGCCGTTATTTTCGGCAAAGAATTTAAAACTGCTTAAAGAACCCCTGAATATTAGTAATCCAATTACTGTTCAGGTGCTTGGGATATGTTCTGCATTAGCTGTTACTGCTAAATTAAAACCTGCCATTGTTATGGCACTATCAGTGATGGTTGTTATGGCAGTTTCAAATGTGGTAATTTCTATATTAAGGAATGGTTTGCCACCAAGAATCAGGATTATTGTTCAACTTGTTGTTATTGCAACGATGGTAATCCTGGTAAATGAAGTGTTGGAAGCATTTGTTTATGATGTAAGTAAGCAACTGTCTGTATTTGTTGGGTTAATTATAACCAACTGTATCATTATGGGTCGCCTCGAAGCATTTGCTATGGGTAATAAACCATGGCCTGCATTTTTAGATGGTCTCGGAAATGCCGCGGGATATGGTGTCATTTTAATCATAGTTGCTTTCTTTAGGGAACTACTCGGATCAGGAACACTGATGGATTACCAGATCGTGCCACAAAGCTTTTATGAATTCGGCTACCAGAACAACGGATTGATGATTTTATCACCCATGGCGCTGATTACCGTTGGTGTTATTATTTGGGTGCAGCGTTACAGGAACAGAGAGTTAATTGAGGAAAATTAAAAATTTCGATCATGCAAGAGATATTTAACATATTTATAAAATCCATTTTTATTGACAACATGGTATTTGCCTATTTCCTGGGCATGTGTTCATACCTTGCTGTTTCTAAAACTGTCAGTACTTCATTTGGATTGGGAATAGCAGTGGTTTTCGTACTGGGAATTACAGTTCCGGTAGACTACCTGTTAAACGAATTTGTACTTCAACCAGGCGCATTAGTATGGCTGGATGAAGGTTTCAAAGATGTAGATCTCAGCTTTTTGAGTTTCATCCTCTTTATTGCCATTATCGCATCAATGGTTCAATTGGTAGAGATGGTGGTGGAGAAATTTTCACCTGCTTTATATGCCTCTTTAGGTATATTCCTTCCATTGATCGCTGTTAACTGTGCCATTCTTGGAGGTTCTTTGTTCATGCAGCAAAGAGAATATCAAAGTCTGGCACAGGCCACTTCATTTGGACTCGGCTCAGGTGTTGGGTTTTTCCTTGCTATTGTTGGAATTGCTGCTATTCGCGAAAAAATACGTTACTCGAATATACCTCCGGCACTCCGGGGATTAGGAATAACATTTATCATAACAGGGCTTATGGGTATTGCATTCATGAGTTTCCTCGGAATAAAATTGTAATTATTATTTAAAGTAAATAGAACATGACTTTGTTGCAAATAGGAATCGGTACAGTTGTTCTTACCAGTATTGGG
>PKSW01000429.1 GCA_002869465.1 Marinilabiliales bacterium | reverse complement strand
GTGAGTATGATTGGTGAGTTCAACGGTTGGTCAGATGATCTTTCTATGACAAGAGACGAAATGAATCCGGATATGTGGACTGGATATATTTATTTAACTGATGGAGATGATACAAGCGATCCTCCCGATGGTATAATTGAATTAAAATTCCGTCAAGACGCTGACTGGGCCGTTAACTGGGGAAGTGCTGATTTCCCAGCTGGAACAGCCGTTCTTGATGGAGCAAATATTCCTGTTCCAGTTGGTAATTATAAAGTGGAATTTAATTGTGCGACTGGCGCTTATACATTTACATCAACTTGTGGTATGGTATCGCTGATCGGCGAATTTAATGATTGGGCTGGTGATTTCTGGATGATGAGAGATGCTACCGATCCGGATATGTGGACTGCCGTTTTAAACCTTAATGAAGGCATGGATACCAGCGATCCTCCCGATGGATTGGTTGAAATGAAATTCCGTGCAAATGCAGATTGGGGCACAAACTGGGGCGCTGCTGATTTCCCAAGTGGAACAGCCGTCCTTGATGGCGCTAACATTCCAGTACCTTTGGATGAAACAGGTATCTCAACCGATTACTATATTACATTTAACTGCGCTACCGGTGAATATACATTTACAAATGTTCCTGGTCCTATTAGTATGATCGGTGCCTTTAACGATTGGAATGGTGATGTGATGATGAAAAGGGATCCGATGAATCCTAACATGTTTACGCTTACACGTGACTGGTTTGAAACAGCTGAATCAAAATTCCGTGAAAACAAGGATTGGAGTGCAAACTGGGGATCGGCAGATTTTCCAAATGGAACGGGCGATGACAATGGTGCTAATATTCCTGTTGCTGCTGGAACTTATGATGTAACATTCGATTATTCAACCAAAGCATACACATTTTCACCAAATGCAACTGCTTGTCCTGAGATGTCAATTATTGGCGATTTCAATGAGTGGGAAGCAAGCGGATTTCCAACCTATATGGCCCGTGTTCCTGATTCACCTAATGAATTCACATTAGCTTATAATTTTACTTCAGCAACAACTTTATTCTTCAAAGTGGTTGATGGACAACCGATAGGCAATGATAATATCTGGGGCGGAACTACACTTTGCCAGCAAGGTGAGCATGATGTAACCAAATTAATTAGTGTATCAGGCGGTAAATATAATATTACATTTAACTGTTTATCAGGCGACTATTGTTTTGAGCGTTTAGGTAATGCGGTAATTGCTCCTAAAGTATTTGATATGACAGTTGATGGCAACTTAAATGAAGCTGACTGGAGTATTGACCAAAACGTGTCAAGAGTGATTGATGGCACTGTTCCCGAAACAGGCGATCTAAACACTGTAAACTTTGGCGTAACCTACAAAAACTTAGATTCCAAAGAAGGAGCATATTTATATGTAGGAGTAGATGTACTAGATGCTTTTCCAAACGTGGGTGATGGCGGACAGTTATTTATTGACGGTAATAAATCAGGTGGCGCATATGATGACTTCGATTTGCATGCTACATTTGGTGCTGCTGGTATTACAATTATTGAAGGACCAGAAGGCTTGGTGGCAGAGGATATCTTATTTGGTATGAGTTTGCAAATAGGCGTTGGTTATACTGCTGAAGTTGGTATTCCTCTAGATAAATTGGGTGTTACGCCTTTAGAAGGATCTCAAATCGGATTCGATTTGTTTGTAACTGATGTTGATGGTGATGATGCAGGATATACATTAGGATGGAATGGCGGATTGGAAAATGAAGAAAATACTTCTTCCTTCGGTGATCTCAACTTTGGCGTTCTATCATGTGGATGTATCAGTCTTTACAGTGCAACAATTGGCGATGTCATACTTAGGAATCCAACGGAGATGCCTACTTACTATGTAGGTACATATGAACTTTTCAATGCACAGGATGTGGTATTCAGAAAAGATATGCAGTCAACTGTGGAGTGGGGCTCAGATGCCTTCCCAACCGGAACGGCTGCTATTGGCGGAGCTATGATTCCGGCTACTGCCGATAAATACAGGGTGTCATTTGATTGTATTAGCGGTGAATATAACTTTAGCGCAGACGAAGTTGTTCCCGATGAGGGGATAGCCATGGCCCAGTATACAGAAACAGCGCCGACTATTGATGGTGACTTATCTGAATACAGCCTGGATTATGGAAGTGATATATTAGTAGCTGGTACAGGTCCTGTTAACAACACGGTTACCTATGGACTTAAATGGGATGAATTTAACCTGTATATAGGAGTCAAAGTAGTTGATGCTGTGGTTGAATTTACAGGAAACCCGTGGGATAATGATGCGGTTGAAATGTACATTGACGGAAACAACGATAAGGATGGTGCTTATGACGCTGACTTCGATACGCAACTGATTGTTGATGCCAATCCTGAAGATACCCTTTGGGCAAAAGCAGATGGTGTTCCGATAACCAATTTTTATGCTATCTATAAAGAAGTGACTGGTGGTTATAATGTTGAATTACGTTTAGGCTGGGACAATTTTGATTTTGCACCCGGCAGAGGTCGCGTAATGGGATGGAGCCTTGGTAACAATGATAGCGACAATAATGTTGGTCGTGATTACCAAACAGTATGGTATGGAACCGGAAGTAACTGGAGTAATACCGCTGATTTAGGTGACTTGCAATTAGCCGGTGGACCATTCTTCTTTGCAAACTCTATAAATGAAAATGTATTGTACAATGCTGATATCGAATTATTCCCGAATCCAACAACCGGTAATGTGAATTTAAGGGCAGTTGGTGAAACATTTAATGGTGAAGTACAGGTACTGGTAACTGATATCCAGGGAAGAGTAATTACCCAGATAAATGATAACTTTAGAGGTAGCAATTTGGTTCAGTTCAATATGAGCAACCTGACGCATGGTATTTACTTCGTAAACATCATAGGACAAGATGGCAAGCGTGCTGTTAAGAAGCTTATTGTTCAGTAGTATTTAATTTCTTAATAATACTTAAAACTGCCCCAGACGGGGCAGTTTTTTTTTACGTAATACCTTTTAAACTAATTTTGCAAAACCAAATTAAAATTAATATGAACCGTAGAATTCTCTTAATCATTTCATTATTTGCATCAGGCTTTATGGCTAGTGCACAGATAATAACAATTGACCCACCATTCCCAACAGCCGACGAACCAGCCACAGTTTATTTTAACGCGATCGGAACAGCGCTTGAATCATACACGGGAAGTATATATGCACACACCGGGGTAACCGTTAATGGCGAGCAATGGCAAAATGTGATCGGAAATTGGAACGTAAACAGTTCACAACCTCGATTGACAAATATTGAAGCTGATTTATACAAATTGGAAATAACACCATCTATCCGCGAATTCTACAGCGTTGATCAAACATCAAGCATCACAGAAATGTCATTTGTTTTCAGAAGTTCTGATTCGCAATTGCAAACGTCACCTGATATTTTTTACGATGTTTATGAACCCGAAATAGCTGTGATTATTACTTTACCTGAGATAAGTCCGGTTATTGTTCAACTAAATGATATAGTACATGTTGAATGGAGCATCAATATGGCTGACTCTACATTTCTGTATCTTGAAGATCAATTGATTTTTGCTGATACGGGCTCTTCCTTCTCTTACGATATACCTGTAACCGATTATGGAATGAAAGAAGTAACCGCAATAGCAAAAAGTGAATCTGCAAGCGTTACTGACCAATTTGTATATTTTGCGAGAAGGGAAGTGACAGTAGAGGAATTACCAAGTGGGATAAAAGACGGGGTGAATTATATGGATAATTCGACAGTTGTATTGTGTTTATATGCTCCTGAAAAGGAATATGTATTTGCATGGGGAGATTATTGCAATTGGGAACTATCAGATGAAGTGTATATGAAAAGAACCCCAGACGGTGCCAGGTATTGGGTTGAAATATCAGGACTAACACCTCAGCAACAATATGTTTTCCAGTATTTGATTGATGGAGAAATACGGGTGGGTGATATGTATTGCGAGCAGGTGAGTGATCCATGGAATGATCAGTATATAAGCTCAGCAACTTATCCGAATTTACCTGTATACCCCTACGATAAAACAGAGTTGATTGCCAGTGTTTTGCAAACAGCACAACCTGCATACGAGTGGCAGGTGGAGGACTTTACACCTCCCGAAAAAACAGATCTCGTAATTTATGAATTGCTGGTCAGGGATTTTACAGCTGCACATGATTTCAAAACATTGAAGGACACCCTTGATTACCTGCTACGTCTGGGTGTAAATGCTATTGAACTGATGCCAACCAATGAATTTGAAGGAAATTCAAGCTGGGGTTATAATCCGAATTATTACTTCGCACCTGATAAATATTACGGTCCGAGAAATGATTTTAAAGCATTCATTGATGCCTGTCATGAAAATGGCATAGCAGTATTTATTGACCTGGTATTGAATCATGCTTACGGATCATGTCCGTTTGTAATGATGTACTGGGATAGTGAGAATAACCAGCCGGCAGAAAATAATCCATGGTTTAACCAGGAACATAATTTTTTAAACCCTGATGCGCATTGGGGTTATGATTTTAACCATGAAAGTCCTCAAACACAAGCATTGGTTGATAGCATTAACAGCTATTGGATGAGTGAATACAAAGTGGATGGATTCAGGTTTGATTTTACAAAGGGGTTTAGCAATACCATTCATGGATCGGAGGATCCATGGGGTAGTAATTACGATGCCGATCGCGTAAGGTTATTAAAACGTATGACAGACGAGATTTGGGAACGGAATCCGGATGCTTTTGTAAGTTTTGAGCATTTGGCAGTAAATACGGAGGAAAAGGAATTAGCAGATTATGGAATTCTTTTATGGGGAAATCTGAATTCAAGTTATAATGAAGGAACGATGGGTTACAATGAAAACGGCAAATCAGACTTCTCTGGGATTTCCTATCAAAAACGCAATTGGAACGAACCCAACCTGGTGGGATACATGGAAAGTCATGACGAACAAAGGCTCATGTTTAAAAATGAAACTTTTGGGAATTCCAATGGTGAATACGATATTAAAGATACAATTACGGGACTAAAGAGACAAGAATTGGCGGCAAATTTCTTTTTTACAGTTCCGGGACCTAAATTGTTCTGGGAATTTGGTGAAAGAGGATATGATGTGTCAATAGATTTTAATGGACGGGTAGGCGAAAAGCCACCAAGATGGTACTATCTTGAAGATTGGAACCGCCGTAATTTAATGTATACATACACTTCATTGATAGACCTGAAGAAAAGCCTGGATGTTTTCGAAACGACAGATTTTGAGTTGGATGTGCGTTGGGCCATGAAAAAAATTAAACTGACTAGCCCTGAAATGTCAGTAGTGGTGCTTGGTAACTTTCATATAGGCCCGGCAGAAATTGATCCCGACTTCTACTTTACCGGAACCTGGTATGATTACTGGACCGGTGATTCCCTTGAAGTAAGCGATTTAAATGAAAAAATCATGCTGCAAGCTGGTGAATACAGATTGTACACAAATAAGAAATTGACGACTCCAGCATTTGTAGATGTTGAAGAGCATATAATTGATAATCAATTTATAAAATTGGGCTTGAATCCAAATCCCGCAAAGACACAATTGTATGTCATCATTGAAAATGATCGTCAACTGTCGGATGCTGACATCTATTTTTATGATATGATAGGTAAGAAAGTAAAAGAATTAAAAAACGTACAACTGAGCAATGGTTTAAATCAAATTACTGCCGATGTTAAAAGCTTGAAAAAAGGCATTTATTTTGTCAGGGTTGAGTCGGGCAGCCAATCAATAATAGAAAAGTTGATCATTCAATAAGGGTTAAAACAAAAAGCCCCCTCAATTTACATTGAGAGGGCCAAACCAAATTAATTAATGAAAAAGTTATTACTTGTCGTCTTTTCCTTTGTCCTTGTCATCGCATGACTTATCACTTTTCTTGTAATCACAACATGATTTAGCGCTTTTACAATCTTCTTTTGACTTTTTAGACTTCTTGTCCTTATCTTTGTCATTGTCAACACGAACAATTGTGTTGGTGGATTCAGTGACCATAGCCAAAGTGGAAGTGGTGATTCCTCCAAAAAATAATATGCTTAAACTTAATGCTAATACTTTCTTTCTCATGTTTTATACCTTTCTCTAAATGGTTAATAATTCTTGTGAAACAAAAATAGACTCAAAAAAACGGAAATAGTGTTAACCCCATGTTAAAAACTGTTAAGTATTTGTTAATTATTATAACATGCTGCTTCTCAAAGACTAAATTTGAAAGGATATAAGTAATATGAGGAAGAAAGCCATCATGATGATTATTATTCTAGCTTCAGCATCACTGATTGGAATTGTGCTAACACAATTGTTTTGGGTGGGCAAGGCTTTTTAATTAAAGAAAGAACATTTTGATAATAGTGTGAGAATTTCTATGAAAAGTGTTTTAAACAGGTTACTTGAATATAAAAACGATTCTATTTTCAAAGAAGAATTGGAAAAGATTAAATGTCGCAAACTGAAATTAGATATTACGGATATTGTTCCGCCTGAATTACTCGATTCACTCATCAAGGAAGAATTAAATATAATGTTCGTTGAGAACGATTATTATTATGCAATTTACAATAAATCTAATAGCAAATTTGTAGCAGGAAAATATGAGAGCGCAGAAAAAGAATTAATTATTTCAGAGATTCAATATTCTCTTGTAAATCTCTACAAACCGGGAGATTATTATTTATCTGTTTATTTTCCCAGGAAACAATACATGATATTAGAACAAATAAATATTTGGGTTATCATGTCGGTTATTTTCTTAATCATGCTGCTAATTAATTTCGCTTATGTGATTTATACCTTATTTCGTCAGAAGAAATTATCAGAAGTAAAAAATGATTTCATCAGTAATTTGACACATGAGTTTAAAACACCCATTGCCACCTCATCTTTAGCAGCAGAAATGTTATTACGGCCTGAAATTGAAAATAAGCCTAAAACAATTAAAAAGTATGCAAATGTCATTCTAGATGAGAATCATAGGTTACAGGATCAAGTAGAGCAATTGTTGCAAGTGGCGGCACTTGAAGCTGGGAATTTACATTATCGCGCTCAAAATGTTGATATACACCAACTCATCAAAAATGTGTTTAAGAATTTTGAAATGAGAATAAAGGAAAACAATATTCAAATGGAGGTGAAACTTGAAGCAAAAGATCATTTCATAATTGGCGATAAAGAGCATTTGCAAAATGTTTTTTCTAACCTTGTTGATAATGCGATCAAATACACGCTCGTGAATCCAAAGATTAATATTCTAACAAGGAATATCAATGGTGGAATCATGATAAGGGTAGAAGACAATGGAATAGGAATACGAAAGGAGCATCAGAAATATATATTTAAAAAACTATATCGTGTACCCACTGGGAATATTCATGAAGCCAGGGGGTTTGGAATAGGATTATACTATGTTAAAGCGGTTGTTGATCATCATCATGGTCGAATCGCATTAAACAGTCAGCCGGGGGCAGGTTCTGCATTTAATATTTACTTACCATTTAAAAATTAAAAAAGATGAAAGAAGAAAAAGTGAAAGCACGGATATTATTTGTAGAAGATGATCCCAATTTAAGTATGATCTTAAAGGATTATCTGGAAATGATAGACTATGCTGTTGATCATGCTAAAGATGGTGAATTAGGGCTTCAATTATTCACTAAGGAAACCAATTCCTATGATCTTGCCATTCTTGATGTAATGATGCCTAAAAAAGATGGGTTTACGTTGGCAAAAGAAATGAGGCAAAAAAGAGAGGATATCCCCATCATATTTCTGACAGCAAAAAATCTGAAAGAAGACCGTATTCAGGGTTTCCAGTATGGTTGTGATGATTATATCACCAAACCATTCAGCACAGAGGAATTGAGCTTAAGGATCAAAGCTATTTTACGCAGGTGCTCAGCTACGAAATCATTAAACCCGAATGTGGAAGAAGTATTCAAAATTGGAAAATTTGAGTTCGACAGCAATAATTTGATACTTAAAAGTGATGAAGGTGAACGAAAACTAACACGAAAAGAATCTGGATTGCTAAAGCTTTTATGTATCAATAAAAATACACTGCTTCCGCGTGAAGAAGCGCTCGAAAAAATCTGGGGTGAGAACGATTATTTCATTGGCCGGAGCATGGATGTTTTCATCACCAAACTCAGGAAATATCTGGGTTCCGATCCCAAAATCAAAATCACCAATGTACACGGCATTGGCTTCAAATTAGAAGTTGTAGGCGAAGCGCCTGAATCCGGTCGTTAAGATTATTCTGTTATACCAAGTAGTTTCAGCATAAAGGCATCCTCCATGGCGGTTTCTTTATAAGCTTCAAAACGACCCGAAGCCCCTCCGTGTCCGAATTCCATATTGGTCCATAGCAGCAGCAAATTATCATTGGTCCGCATATCTCTTAACTTTGCTACCCATTTGGCAGGTTCCCAATATTGTACCTGGCTGTCGTGCAAACCTGTTGTTACAAGCAGTGCCGGATAATCCATTGCTTTCACATTATCATATGGAGAATATGAAAGCATATAATTATAATATTCAGGTTCGTTGGGGTTTCCCCATTCATCATATTCGCCGGTGGTTAGGGGGATGCTTTCATCCAGCATGGTGGTTACCACATCCACAAAAGGAACGGCTGCAATGACACCCTTAAAAAGATCAGGGCGGTAATTTATTACGGCGCCAACTAATAATCCACCTGCACTGCCACCCAGGGCAAACATTTTTTCAGAAGATGTATATCCTTCTTCAACTAGGTATTCACCACAATCAATAAAATCGTAGAAGGTGTTTTTCTTTTTTAGTAATTTTCCATCTTCATACCAGTATCTTCCCATTTCTTCACCACCTCGGATATGAGCTATTGCAAAAGCAAAACCGCGGTCAATCAAACTCAGCCTTGATGACCTGAAAGAAGATTCCATGCTATACCCATATGATCCATACCCATAGAGTAACAAAGGTTGGCTACCGTCTTTTTTAAAGCCTTTTTTGTATATGATGGAAATCGGAACTTTTACTCCATCCCTTGCAGTGGCATACAAACGTTCTGTGATATAATCATCCGGATTATAATCACCAAGGACTTCATATTGTTTTAATAATTCATGTTCCCTGGTTTCAATATCATAATCATAAACGGTTGTCGGCGTTTTAAGTGAAGTATAGTTGTAACGAAGTTTACGTGATGTGTAATCTTCATTACCCGAAGTATAGGCGAAATAATCATCCTCTTCAAAATTCAAATAAAAGTCGTTATTGTTTTGTTGATCGATAATACGGAATTGAGGCAAACCATTTTTGCGTTCTGTAACCACATAAAATGTTTTAAAAACATCAATTCCTTCCAGCAACACATCATCACGGTTTGGGATGATCTCTTTCCAGTTTTCAATGGATGTCTGTTCTTCGCCGGTTTCCATTAACCTGAAGTTTTTGGCTTTGAAGTTTGTATGAACCAGGAACCGGCCTTCCTGATGGTAAATACCATATTCTAAATCTTTTTGCCGCTCCTGGAATACTTTAAATTGGGCATCTGTATCTGTATTGTTGGCATCCAAAATTCGGTATTCAGACGATAAAGTGCTGCGCGATCCAATGACCAGGTATTTATCTGATTCAGTTTTATAAACGAAAGTGCTGAAGGTTGGATCCGATTCATGATAAACAAGTTTGTCATCCGTCACGGGTGCACCAAGTTCATGTTTGAATATCTTATACGATCTCAGCGTTTCATCTTTGGTGGCATAATATAGTGTTTTGTTATCGTTGGCCCATGCCATGTTTCCGGATGTGTTGGCGATGGCATCTTCAAATATTTCTCCGGTTTGAATATTTTTAAAATGGATGGTGTACTTTCGTCTGCTCACAGTGTCGACGCTATATGCCAATAGCTCATTGTTATAACTTACTTTCCATCCGCCGATCTGGAAAAATGAGTGGCCTTCGGCCATGCTGTTTCCATTCAGCATGATCTCTTCTTCCGGGTTTTCGCTTATAGTTTTTCTGCAATAAATGGGGTATTCACCTCCTTCTTCGTAACGTACATAATATTCGTAACCATTTACAACATACGGAACTGACATGTCGGTTTGTTTTATTCTTCCGACAATTTCATTAAATATCTTTTCCTGCAATTCCTCTGTATCCTTTAAAACTTCTTTGGTATAATCATTTTCAGCATTCAGGTAGGCAATTACTTCAGGGTCTTCACGCTGATTCAACCAATAATAATTATCAATTCTTTGTTGGCCGTGCTCTTCAAAAACCTTTTCAATTTTTTTTGCAACAGGTTCTTTCATAGATGTTTTACTTTTTTGATCACATCCGTTAACTACAATAGCGGTTAGCAGAATCGCGATCCACATTAAATTAGACAGCTTATTCATATATTTTTGGGGTTAAAATTTTAGAAATACAGATTTAATCCAATACTTGGCATAATTGGAAGCTGGTATACAACTTCATCCGTTACCAGGTCGACATAAAACACGTTTTCCCGGTTATACACATTGATGATACTGATATCCAAGACGAGTTTTGTATTTTCGCTCAGGTAAAAATTCTTTTTCATATCAACATCAAGCCGGTGATAAGTAGGCAATCTACCACCAAAAAGTTCTCCATAAAGAACGCCCAGTTGACCATTTTCAATCGTATAGTCCGTATTTATATCGTTTGGAAATGTGAGATGTTCATAAAATCCCTGAACCTGAGTAAAAGGAAATCCAGTTCCAAAATTCCATCTAACACTAAACTCCCACTGCTGTTTAGGGCCGGTTACATAAGATAAAATAAAGTTTATATTATTCCGGCGATCAAAGTGTGGCGTGTACGATAATAATTCACCTTCTGCGTTTTCGTATTGACGATTTACAAACCCCAAAGAGTAAACAAACCAGGCATAGATTTTTTTATACTCGTATTGCATGGATATATCAACGCCGTAAGCATTTCCTGTCTCCACTATGAAATCTTTAGTTTGTACATCAGGTGTTCCGGGCGGAGCATCTGTTTCATTAAATAGTTTAAACCGGTTGATATTCGTTAGTTGTGGGAAATATTTATAATAGCCTTCAACGTTAAGGTTAATGTATTTGCCAATATCTAACTCAGCCCCCAGTATCAAATGATCTGATTTTTGTAATTTACTGTTAACATCTTCTCCATTAAATGTTTGTGGTAAATTTTCCGGACCTGATAAGAAGCCATAAAACAGGTTAACAACATCCCGGTCGGAGGTGGCAGCAATTAAGTTTTGGGAGTACATGCCACCTGCAAACTTAAGCCTGAAATTGTCAGTTACATTATATTTAATGGCCAAACGCGGTTCGGGAGAAACTTCAGAGAGCGATGCATACCATTGAAGACGAAATCCCGGCTCTATAATAAATTTGCCAACTATTGCTTTGTATTTGGCATAAAGACCGAGTTGTGTTGTGTTTTCAGTAATGTTATTATTTTTACCACCGGTTAGCAGTTTGTACTCGTATTCGGTCCGATAACCTTCCAATTCAATGCCATATTTTAAGCTGTTTTTACCTAGGAAATAAGTAAAATCCAAGCCCCCATTAAAACCATTAATTAAACTCCTTTTATTGTTAAGCGCGGCGGAACTTATGCTACTTTCGTATTGAGAATAAGCAAAAATGCCTTCAATGAGAACGGGTGATTTACCAGGAATTACAACGAAATTAGCACCGCCACCATATGAGTTCCAACCATAGTTTGAGATGGCATTATAGCCGTCTACATTGTCGTTAAAGCTGAAACCAAAAAAACTAATCTTGCTTCCATTCGCGGCATTTAACGAAACTTTACCATAAAAATCAGCGAAATTAAAGGGCAGGCCGTCTTCATTAATATAGGAATAAAATATTTTTGAACTCTGCTCGAGATATGAATTTTTAAAAGAAAGAATAAAAGATGCACTTCCACTTTCAGGCGATTTTTGTTTTGATATGGGACCTTCAATTACCGCCCTGGCTCCGAATGTAGATGCACCCACGGAACCCGAAAAGCGTTTCTTATTACCATCCTTATAGGTAATGTCCATAACGGAGGATATTCGCCCGCCGTGATCTGCATTATAACCTCCGGTATACACGTCGGCACTACGAATCAGGTCTGTTTCGAATACTGAGAATAAACCAATGGAGTGAAACGGATTGTAAATAGTCATTCCATCAAGGACAATTTTGTTTTGTATTGGAGAACCACCTCTTACATAGAATTGTCCACCCTGGTCACCGGTAAAAATAACACCGGGTACTAACTGGAGATACTGGGCAAAATCTGCCTGTCCGCCAACTGATGGGATTTGTTTGATTTCTTTAGGTGTAATTTTAACAACAGAAGTTTTGGTCTCGGTTCGCGCTTCAATTCTTTCGGCATTAATAGTAACTGTTTCCAAATTAACGGATGATTTCTTTAGAACAAAACTTTGGTCTAAAACTTCATCTGTCTTCAATTGAATGGGCATTTGAATTGTATCATATCCTAAATAGGTTACTATTAAATTATAATTACCCGGAGGGATTTTGGAAATCAGAAAATAGCCATTATTATCGGTAGAGGCTCCCAGTGTTGTTCCTTTAAGATAAACATTCGAGAAAATGGCCGGTTCACCTGTCTCCTCTTCATAAATAAATCCCCTAACGGTTGATTCCTGTGCATGCAGAAAAATGGGAAATAACAGAAATAGCCATAAACTGGTAAAAATAATTGGTTGCCGTAATTTCATATGATATTGATTCTTGTAAGTATCTGCAAAGTAATTAATTTTTTCTCATAATTCGTGTTTTAATATTAACTTTTCGTAACGCAATAAGGATTGTTTTTTATATTATGAATAATAAAAAAAGCCACGATAACGTGGCTTAATTATCAGAGAGATTATATTGACAGGCTTAATACCTGGTTATTGTATAGCTTGAAACGGCGGCATCAACCGTAATGTATATTTTATTTTGAGCCGAATCAAAATTATCGGTCCGGTAATGGCCATAATCTACTTTTTCAAACCCCGTAATGGTCCTGCCCGAAAGAACCGTGCTCAAATTGAGATCGCATCCTGAAGCAGTTGGCACTTTAAGAATGATTTCCGAGGCGCCTGCATCAATGTTTACGTGCGATGTTGGATATTTATCGCCAAGTTTAATTTCAAATGAAGCAGCTCCGCCATCCAGGTCCAGTTTTTTTAGTTTAAACTGCGAAAGGTCAAAATCAAGTTTAGCGGCACCAACATCAAGTTTTACATCCCAAACAGGTTCGTTGTTTAATGCGAGTTTAATTTTAGTGCTTTTATTATCGTTGTTAAAACGCAAATCTTCACCTTCTCTTTCAATATAAATATTGGCTTTGTCTTCTGACCTTTTTACTGCATAAGTATATTTCCCCCCCCGTCCTCTTTTTGTAAATGAGAGCAACTGATCAGTTGTATCACTAAGGTAAAACGAACCTGCAGCGGCATCAAAATCTAAAAAAGCCATGGATAAGCTGTCTTCGTATGGAATGTTAAAATCCTGGTTGATGACTGCCTTACTGTCGTCGAATTCATAATCAAAGTATCTCCCGTAATTGCGATCTGCACGCCAATCGATG
>PKSW01000175.1 GCA_002869465.1 Marinilabiliales bacterium | reverse complement strand
GTGGTCCAGTTATAAAATTTGGAGGTGAAATTTTTTACGAATGGATCATATCTTTTCTTTTTCCAGCCCGAAACCATGTCAAAGCCATCTTCCTTAATCATTCTGTATAGTTCGGGTATTTCATCAGGGCTGTCCTGCAGGTCAGAATCCATGGTGATGACAACATCCCCTTCGGCTACTTTAAAACCTTCATTGAGTGCCGCTGATTTTCCGTAATTTCTTCGGAAACCCAATGCTTTGATATACGGATGATGTTGAGAAAGTTCTTCAATCACTTTCCAGGAACCATCGTTGGATCCATCATCAATAAAAATCACTTCAAATGAAAAATGATTGGACGTCATCACACGTTCAATCCAATCATTTAATTCTTTAAGCGATTCTTCTTCGTTATATAAAGGTATAACTACCGATATGTCCATTCAAGCTGATTTTGCTATTCTTCTGTTACCTCTTCCTCAACAATTTCGATCGTTCCTTCCCGCTTGACAAAGATAGCAATAATCAGTGATAAAATAGTGGCAAAAATCACATTGGCAACAAAGCCCCAAATCGTAATCATGATGGGCGAAGTGAACTTTTCAGTCATAGATAAGGCCTGTTCCAGTTGCTCATCACTCATATTGGGACTACTTTCCAGGATTTGTTCTTCTGCTTTAAATAAAATTTCTTCGATCATGCCCGGATCGATCATCGTCACATAAATGTAAGTAAAAATGGATCCAATGATGGCAGCGAATAATCCGGTCCAGAATCCGGTTCCAAAGGCTTTGCCATAGGAAACGAAACCTCCGTTTATTTTATCTCTAAAGGTGGTCATAGCCCAGAACAAACCTCCGGCCATAATCAGATAGGATAACCACATGAGTTTTGATTCGCGATCCACATCCAGCAGATACATAATTAGGCTAAATAGGATGAGGGCAATACCTAAATACAAACCGTAAGTTAAAGACGGTTTAATAACTGATTTTTGATTTTCCATGGAATTTATTTTTGGTTGTTGTGTAAAAATAAAAATATCTTGTCAATTATTCCCAATATATCCATACTATTTTTACTTTTGCAGCGGGTAAGTCTTATACGACCAGCTCCTGCTGAATTCCCCCAGGCCCGGAAGGGAGCAAGGGTAGGCGGTTGTAGCGGTGCGATATAAGTAGCTTACCCATTTTAATGAAACCCAGTTTTGACAAGCTGAAAGCGCAGTCAAAACTGATGGTTGAATTAATCCTGAACGAAGTGAGGGATCTCATTCAAAACACCGGATGAGTTGAAAACATCAAAACCGATGGTTGAATTAATCCTGAGCTTTGCGAAGCCTGCCTTTACTGCAGGGCAGGGAAATTAATTCACAGAACATTAAGATCTAACAAAATGTTATTACGCATACACCCCGATAATCCAGCACCCCGGCACATTAAGATGGTGATTGAGACCCTTGAAAAAGGTGGCTTGGTTATTTTTCCTACAGATACAATCTATGGTCTGGGTTGTAGTATATATCAGTCAAGAGCTGTCGATAAGATTGCACAGATAAAAGGCATTAAGAAAGAAAAGGCAAATTTCTCAGTGATCTTTAACAGCCTCAGTATGTTATCGGAATTTACTAAGCCCCTTGAGAATACGATTTTTCGATTGATAAGAAGAAATTTACCCGGTCCGTTTACTTTTATATTAAATGCCAATAATAACATCCCGAAAATTTTCCAAAGTAAAAAGAAAACGGTGGGAATCCGTATCCCTGATAACCCGATTGTGTCATTGATCGTTGAAGAATTGGGGCATCCCCTGCTCACTACTTCCATCCACGATGAAGATGAAATTATTGAATACACAACTGATCCGGGTTTGATTTATGAAAAATATAAAGATTTGGTGGATATTGTGATTGATGCGGGTTATGGTGACAATGAACCTTCCACGATTATTGACTGTACTTCAGGGGTGCCGGAAGTGATCAGGCAGGGAAAATGCATATTGGAAGAATAAAAAAATGATTAGGGTTTGTTTTTTTTAAAAAAATAGTACTTTTGCACTCCCAAACGATGATTCGTTAGCTCAGCAGGTAGAGCATCTGCCTTTTAAGCAGAGGGTCCCGAGTTCGAGCCTCGGACGAATCACAAGAAGCTGTCAACTAAGGTTGGCGGCTTTTTTTTGTAAAATAATTCGTTAGCTCTTAGGTAGATCATCCCGACTTTTCAGTTCGGAGGGGTCCCGTTTCGAGCATCGGACGAATCACAATAAGCTGTTAATAAGCTTGGCGG
>PKSW01000255.1 GCA_002869465.1 Marinilabiliales bacterium | reverse complement strand
TGATGGAGCTAGGTTGTATTTCACCGAAACTTTCCAGGGGAACTGTTGTCAAGCTGGCCAAAAATTTTCCAACAATTGTTTATTCAATCACCAATGAAATCATCAAGCTTTCCGGTCAAGGTTCTATTGCGGGAAAGTTGCCAGGCTCCGGTGTGACCCAAGACTAGGTGCAGCAATGTCTTTGTGCAAGCTGCATGGCAGGTTTTTGTTTGAAGCCCTGCCTGACCTATTACCTGAACGGTTTTTGACAGAAGCTGAAATTGAACTTTGGAATGATTACTATGACCAGCTTCAAAGCAAATAACAGCGGGGCCTTTTAAATGGCAGGAAATCTTGAACGCACAGCAAAGCTGATATTTTCTGGTCAGGATGATGTCAGCCGAGTCATGCAAAACATTGGTGGCAACCTTGACAGTTTTGGTGCTGACCTGGCAGGGCTTAATGATGCGGTTGGAAATATCAGCCAGCCCTTTGCAGACCTGGCAAAAACTGTTGCTGCCCTTGATTTGGCTATTGCTGCTGTCGGTGCTGCAATGGTCACTGTGGCAGTGCAGCAGGCAGGCAAGTTTTCTGATTCATTTGCTGAAATTGACACCCTGGTTGATGCGTCTGAATCCAGCATGGATTCATTCAAGCAAAGCATCCTTGATTATGCGTCGTCATCAACTCAATCTTTTGAAAGCGTAAATACAGCAATTTATCAGGCCATTTCCCTTGGCACTTATTACAAAGATAGCCTGGCAGCTGTGAATGCAGCAGAGCAGTTGGCTGTTGCAGGCAAAGCTGACCTGGTTTCAACAACTGAATTGCTGGTTGGTTCTTTAAATGCCTATGGTGCATCAAGTGACCAGGCGGCAAAATATTCTGATTATCTGTTCACAACAGTCAGGGATGGGAAGACAAGCATCAGTGAATTAGGGGCGTCCATGTCAAACGTGACAGGGATTGCTGCCAATGCTGGTGTTGGTTTTGATTCATTGCTGGCTGCTGTTGCGGCTTTGACTGCAACAGGAACCCCAACAGCAGCTGCTGTCACAGGCATCAAGGCGGCACTGTCAAACATCATTGCACCATCAAAGTCAGCAGAAGATGCAGCCAAGGCCCTTGGCATCAGTTTCAATGCACAAGCCCTTGAAGCTGATGGCCTGGCGGGATTTCTTCAAAAAGTCTATGAAGCAACAGATGGTGACATTGCCAAAATGACAGAACTTTTTGGCAGCACTGAAGCCCTGAATGCAGTCATGGTGTTGGGGAAAGATTCAAGTGGAGTTTTTGCAAAAGCCCTTGAAGATATGGGCACATCGGCAGGGGCAACGCAGGCTGCTTTTGAAACCATGGCCAACAATATCAGCCTGGTCAATCAGCAGGTGGCCAATTCTGCCAATGCAGCCCTGGTCAGCATCGGTGACCCTTTGCTTGATGGTTATCGTGACCTGGCTGATTCCATTGTTCAAATCTTTTCAGGCATCACCCTGGCTGTTGGTGAAGGGGCTTTCGACCCAATTTTCAACCAGATGAACGAAGGGGCAGCACAGCTTTCAGGGCTTTTCAGTGATGTTGCTGATGTGTTGCCACAGGCCCTTGAAAATATTGACCTGACAGGGGTGCTGAAAGCGTTTGAAGGATTTGGCCAGGCTGTGGCAAAGCTGTTTGATGGTGTTGACCTGACAACAGCTGAAGGGTTGACCGAGGTTTTGCAGGAAATTATCGACACAGGCCAGGGTCTAATCAACTTTTCAACAGGGATGGTTGGGGCCATCGGGCCAGTTGTCACAACTTTTGCCGAATGGGCAAAAAGCTTCAATGACCTGGATGCTGATTCACAAACGGCAGCAGGGAACCTGACAGGGTTCATGACTGTTGTAAATCAACTATCAGGGCCATTGGGAACCATGCTTGACAGCTTTGGTGGCCTGTCATCAGCCCTGAATATTTTTGCCACATCAAGCCTGGTTAAATCTGTTGGTGCCCTGCCTGGTCTGTCAACGGCTTTGACGGCAGCAGGCACAGCAGCAAAATCTTTTGTTGGCATTTTGGCCAGCCCTGGTGGTCTGCTGGCAGTTGTCACTGCCCTTGCAGGCACTGCTGTTGTCAAAGCCATTCAGACCTTTATTGAATGGCAGGAAGCTGAAGATGAAGCAGCTGCTGCTGCACAAAGGGCTGCTGATTCAGCGGCAAACCTTGAGGCAAAATATGCAGACATAAGCAACCAGGTTGGCATCACCATCACCAGTGTTGAGCAATTCCACCAGCTGATAAATGATG
>PKSW01000290.1 GCA_002869465.1 Marinilabiliales bacterium | reverse complement strand
CAAAGGTGAAGTGTTACCCAAAAGCCTGGCCCTCAACCGTATTTGGGGAGATGCTAATTATTTTACTACACGGAGTATGGATGTATATAGAGCCAAATTACGGAAATACCTGGCAGATGATCCCACTATTAAGATCATTACACTACATGGTGCCGGATACCGAATGATCTTTCCTTAAAATTCTATTTGGACCTCTTAATCTATATGTATGCAGATTAATATGCTTTGACTGTTCGGAATATAAAAAACACCAGCTTTTGTAACTTTGACCTTTTCAAATCGTCTCCATTATAGCATGTCAAAAGCCATATTTGATAACCAGGTGATGCCCGTAAGCGGAAAAATGTATCGATACGCAATGTCGATACTCAAAAACCCGGATATGGCCCATGATGTGGTTCAGGATTGTTTGATTAAAATATGGCAAAACAGGCAGAAATTACCCGAAGTCAAAAGCGTTGATTCATGGGTAATGCGGATTACCCGGAATCAATGCTACGACTGGGTTAAAATGAATCGCTTTAGTTTGTGGGTTGACAAAGACATCAACCGGGATGATATCGGGATGAATGAAACCACTGAGGCGGATCAAAAAACACTAGTTAACGATCAGATAAACTGGCTGAGAAAAGTGATTGAATCACTTCCTCAAAAACAAAAGGAAGTTTATCACCTTCGTGAAGTGGAAGAAATGACGTACCAGGAGATTGCAGAAGTAATGTCACTGACACTTGCGGAAGTAAAAGTTACACTGCACCGCACGAGAGAGAAGATCAAAGAAAGCATTAAAAAAATTGAAGCATATGGACTTGCAAACTGAAAAACTACTTGAAAAGTACTGGCGTGGTGAAACATCGGTTGCCGAAGAAAAAATGATCAAGACATACTATCAGCAGTACCCTGATGAGTCTATAGAAGCATCCTATTTTGAAAAACTTAATACAGAAGCTTCAAAAAAACCGGGCAGATCATTTGAACATCCCGGAATCAAAAAAAGACGGATTTGGCTTTCAGTAGCAGCAGCCATTTTGATCGGTTTAATTAGCATCCCTTTCATCATCAATAGTGAAAAGTCGCCTGAACCTTATGCTGTGGAAGATCCAATGGAAGCTTTTGAAGTTACCCGGGCTTCGCTTCAGATGGTTTCAAACGGCTTAAACAAAGGAAAAATATACTCAAAAGAGTTAATTAAATTTAATGAAGCAAAACAAATTATTAAAAAACAATAAAAAAATGAAAAAAGGAATCGTAATCATTGGAATGATGTTCCTGTCAGTTGCCATGATGGCACAAGGAACCGTAATTAGTAGTTATTTTGACCAATTGGAAGACAACGAAGACTATACAAAAGTATCTGTAAGTCAGAAAATGTTTTCCATGTTTACTGAACTGGAAGCCGGTAGCGATGCGGAGAAAGAATTCCTCGAAGCCGTATCTAAACTGAAAGGGTTGAAAGTAATTATGGCTGACAGTGTTCCAGACGCTGCTAAAATTTACAAAAAAGCCATTGCCGATGTAAATAAAGCAGGATATGAAGAGTTGATGTCAGTAAAAGATGCGGAAGAAAATATGCAATTCTCCATCATCGAAAAAGATGGTATCATCCAGGAGTTAATGATGGTAGCAGGTGGCAACAAACGTTTCGTTATGCTCAGCCTGTATGGTGAAATTGACTTAAATAATATTTCTAAAATTGCACAGGAAATGCGTATTGAAGGAATGGAACACTTAGGCAGAATGGAAGAAAAGAATGAAAAGCACAACGATACTTATTAGTCTGATCATCCTACTGGGGTTGTCGTGGGAAATAAAAGCCCAGGAGCAACCCCTGAAAGATTTTGCTGAGGATAGGAAAGACCGTAAGTTCTGTTTCTATCCCAGCACCTTGCGCATGGTCAACCTGGCCAACAATCCTGATTTTGATGACCTGGTTAACGGTATTGAAAAATTATTGATATATAACCTGGATTCAGCGGCCAGGGCTGATAAATCATACAAAAATATCATCACAACATATCAGGAACTTGATTTTGAAGAATATGCCTCGGCTTATGGAGGTGGACTGAATTTTTACGTGTACGGAAAAGAAAATAAAAAAGAAACTGAATATATTGGTATAATAAAACAGGCTGATCTGTTAACGGCATTTTACATGAGAGGACAAATTGCTATGAATAAAATTCCACGCCTGATACAATCCATGAGCGAAGGCGACTTTATTAACCCTTTTGATTTTAACCTCGACGATTTTGGAAAAAATACTCAGGAT
>PKSW01000308.1 GCA_002869465.1 Marinilabiliales bacterium | reverse complement strand
TCCCAAACCAAAATAGTAAGGCGTCTCTTTCATTTTAAAAATATGCTCTACTACCGAAGGATAGAGAACATCCTGCCCCAGGAATGCATAGGAGGTGAGGGCGGCTACAATGGATGATATCAATAAAGGAACGAGGGCCGTCATCGTCATGTCGAATAAGATGACTTCCAGGGCAAAAACAATAGCTGCAATGGGCGCTTTAAAAATAGCCGACATGGCCGCAGCAGCAGAAAATCCCAAAATGGTTATTACCTGCTTATGATTCAATCCCAGCATCTTGGCGATGGTGGAACCCCAGGCAGAACCCGTTACCACTGTTGGCCCCTCAAGCCCGACAGAACCTCCAAAACCCACTGTCAAAGATGCCGTTACAATGGATGAGAACATATTATGCCGGTCTAAAATTCCAAACTTCTTTGAAATGGCATAGAGTACATTAGGAATTCCATCCCGTACAGGTTTTCTTAAAATAAATTTTACAAAAATGATGGTCAGAAAAATACCAATAGCGGGAAACAAAACATATTTGTAGTTGGAATAATCTACCGAAAATTCACCGGTTAATAACCGCTGGATGCCAAACACTAGGTTTTTCATCAAAACAGCCAGCATGCCTACAACAAAACCTACTACAATACTCAGAATAATCAATAACCTGTTTCTGGGTATTTTGTGGGTATAGCGTATAAGCCGTATTAAATTCCGGGATCTTTTCATTTTCGTTCGCAAATGTATAAATACTGCACCACTAACTCAACTTTGACTAATAATATTTTTATGTCGATTGAAAAATTCTCTCAAAGTGTTTCCGCGTATATTTCATTAAATTAGCGCAAATTTTATTATGACACGAATTATTACCTACAATGTGAATGGTATCAGGGCTGCCATGCGCAAAGGATTGGCTGACTGGATTGAGTCGGCACAACCGGATGTGCTTTGCATACAGGAAACCAAAGCCCAACCCGACCAGATACCGGTTTTTGACTTTGAGTTACTGGGCTACAAAACCTATGCCCATTCAGCCATTAAAAAAGGGTATAGCGGGGTGGCCATTCTCTCGAAAAAGGAACCTGATCATGTTGAAACCGGCATGGGTATTCCAACATACGATGCTGAAGGACGTTTCATCAGGGCTGATTATGGCGGCATTTCCATTGTCAGTGTGTATCATCCTTCGGGTTCCAGCGGCGATGAAAGGCAGGCATTCAAAATGCAGTGGTTGCATGATTTTGAAAACTACATAACCGAACTAAGAAAAGAGCGGCCCAAACTTATTGTATGTGGAGATTATAACATCTGTCATCAGCCTATCGACATCCATGATCCGATAAGGAACGCAACGGTTTCGGGATTTTTACCCGAGGAAAGGGAATGGATGAGCGGCTTTCTGAATAACGGATTTACCGATTCGTTCAGGCATCTGAATCCCGAGCCCCATCAATACAGTTGGTGGAGTTACAGGGCTAACGCCCGTGCCAATAACAAAGGTTGGCGTATTGATTACAATATGGTTTCCGATTCGCTGGCAGATAAAATTGAGCGCGTGGCTATTTTATCGCAGGCCATGCACTCAGACCACTGCCCGGTGCTGTTGGAAATAAATATAGATTTATCATAAGCAACATATCATAATGAGACATTCAACCCAAATTTTTGTTTTGCTGACCGCCCTGTTGATCAGTGCCGTTGGTTTTACCCAGGTTAGAAAAGATTACCAGCAACTTGACAGTTATATCGATGCGGCTGTCGATAAATTTGAAATTCCCGGACTTGCTGTGGGCATCATCAAAAATGGCGAAATTATGCTGGCCAATGGATATGGCTATGCCAATGCAGACACTAAAACAGAAGTGGATGAAAATACTGTATTCGGCATTGCTTCCTGTAGTAAAGCTTTTACTGCCGCCTGCATTGCCATTCTTGTTGATGAAGACAAATTGGATTGGGATGATCATGTTGTTGATATTTTACCCCATTTTCAACTTTATGATACTTATATTACCAGGGAATTAACCGTGGAAGACTTGCTTTGCCACCGTTCCGGTTATGAAACCTTTGATGGTGATCTATTGTGGTATGGAACGGATTATTCGAGGGAAGAAGTGGTCAGCCGTTTCAGGTACAGGGAGAATCCGTATAGTTTCAGGGAGCAATTCGGTTATTCAAACCTGATGTTTATTATCGCCGGAGAAGTGATCCGGGAAGTAAGCGGCATGAGTTGGGAAGATTTTGTTAAGGAAAAGATTTTTAATCCCCTTGGAATGAAATCAACTACTACCTCAAATACAGGTTTTAGCCCAAATATGAATATTGCATGGCCCCATCTGGATGGTGAAGTAATGGATTTCATCAATTATGACAATTCAGGGCCTGCTGCTTCCATCAACTCAAGCGTTATTGACCTGCTGGCCTGGGTGGAGCTTCTGCTTGATAAAGGCGCCATTGAAGACACTTCCATTTTCGCAGAAAACCAATATTACAAATTGGTTTCCCCGCATACAGTTTTACGTGCCGGACGGGCAGAAAAAATAGATGGAAGACATTTTGCCTCTTATGGATTGGGGTGGTTCTTATACGACTACCAGGGAATGAAAGTAATACATCACGGTGGTGGATTACCGGGCTTTCATTCCAAAGTAGTACTTGTCCCCGAAGACAGCCTTGGCTATGTAATCCTGGCCAATGAACTTGGCGGGCTGGTGGGTGCCATCGAAAATAAAATCCTCGATTACCATATCGGTGATGCCGAGAAAGATTGGGCTTCATTATACCTTGATTATGTAAACAAAGGAAAAGAGCGGGAAGAAAACCGGATCGCCAAGCTTGATTCAAGCAGAATAGAAGGTACAAAACCTTCATTGGAATTGAATGATTATATCGGAACCTATGAGGACAAGATGTATGGACTGGCTTCTGTTGATATAGTGGATGGAGCATTGTCTGTCAAACTTCTTCCTGCCGCAGAATTGCTGAATTCGCCCATGACACACTGGCACTATGATACGTTCAGTATTGACTTCGCTGATCCTTTTCTGCCGAAAGGCTTGTTAAATTTTCATTTAAATGGTTACGGTGAAGCTGACTATTTTACCATTGATGTGTATAGCCCCGATTTTCATTTCCAGAAACTCAAATTTGAACGGATATCTGAGTAAATCAATATTTAATATCATCCAGGGCGGGCTGAATCACATATTTCATTGTTGATAATTCCAGGGCCACCAGGTTACCATAACCATCCCGGTTAGGCATGTATATGCCATTATCAAGGTCAATAAATAGCTGGTCTTTCGATTTGATAGTCCGGTCAATAAACTCCAGTTTTACGGGTACGTGGCCATGAATGATCGTTTTATAACTGATTTTTTCCGGTTGTATCTCATAGTCTCTTGCCCACATCATGGCCTGCGTATCTTCGAACGGATTCTCATTTTCAAAATTAAGTCCGGCGTGCACAAGGATACAAGTATCCAACTCATAATAATACGGCAGGTTCGTCAGCCAATCGATATACACCTGCGGCACATCTGCCGGCCATTTGATTTCCAAACTCTTCAATGTGGTTGCACCGCCCTGCTTTTCCCATTCTTTTTGCATATGCGATTTGGTCTTCAGGCCAAAAAGTGTCTTTTTTTCAATATCGTGCCAGTGAGCTTTCAGCAAATAATCTTCGTGGTTGCCTCTTAAAGCAATGATGTTAGGGAGTCTCTTCTGAAGATTTATGATAAAGTCAATCACTGCTTTACTATCCGGCCCGCGATCGATATAATCGCCGAGAAAAAATATATGGTCGTTAACAGTTGGTTTTATATGATCATCAAACAGTGCCAGTAAAGTTTTAAAACAACCGTGAATATCAGGAATTACCCATTGTTTAGCCACAACATATCTGTTTGTTCAAATTTATTAAGCTGTTGAATTGGTTTTCAACCTATTTCTTTTTGGCCTGGTTGGCCACCTGCTCCATTAATTTTTTAACTTCTTCCGGGTCGCCCAAAAAATAATCTTTGACGAAATTCATATCATCGTCAAATTCGAATACATAAGGGATGCCGGTTGGAATATTAAATTTTAAAATGTCTTCCTTGCTCATATTTTTCAGATGCATTACCAATGCCCTCAAACTATTTCCGTGGGCAGCCACCAGCACGTCATCATTTTCCTTTAGTGCAGGCATAATTTCTGATTCCCAATATGGAATGAACCTTTCAATGACTTCCTTAAGCGATTCGGTTAACGGGATTTCTGCCGCTGTCAGTTCCGCATATCTCGGATCGAATTTCGGATTTCTTTCATCATCGGTTTCCAAAGGCTGGGGTGGCACATCAAAACTACGACGCCATAAATGTACCATATCGTCACCATATTTTTCAGCAGTTTCAGCCTTATTCAGTCCCTGTAGCATTCCGTAATGTTTTTCGTTGAGGCGCCACGATTTTTTAACGGGTATCCACATTTGGTCCATCTCTTCCAGCGCCAGCCACAGTGTTTTTATAGCCCTGGTGAGATACGATGTATAAGCGATTTTGAATTGGTATCCTTCGTCTTTTAGCACTTTACCTGCTTTTTTTGCTTCAGCCACGCCCTGTTCTGACAGATTTACATCCGTCCAGCCCGTAAAACGGTTCTCTTTATTCCATAAACTTTGTCCGTGCCGAAGTAAAACTAATCTTTTCATCTGTTTATTTTTTTATACAAATGCGTTTATCTTTGCCTTTCAGGATGAAGCAATTTTCACTCATATTTTCAAGCTTTTTTTTTCCGGGTCTCACCTGGAAAATACCATCAAAAACCAAAAATATTTTTCTCACTTTTGATGATGGTCCCCATCCTGAAATCACCCCAAAAGTATTGAATATTCTTGACGCATACGATGCAAAAGCCACTTTTTTTTGCGTAGGTGAAAATGTAAAGAAGCATCAGGAAACTTACCGTGAAATTATCTCCCGTGGCCACCAAACCGGCAATCATACGTTCCACCATCTCAAAGGATGGAGCACCCCGGCAAAAGCATATCTTAATGATGTCGTGAAATGCTCAAAACATCTTGAATCCATGCTTTTCAGGCCACCCTACGGTAAGATCACACCTTTACAAATTAACACCCTGAAAAAAGAAGGGTTCAACATCGTCATGTGGAGTGTTCTGACCGGAGATTACAAAATAAATGCCAATCAAAAAAAACTGCTTAAAAATGCGATCAAACGCACTCAGCCGGGGTCTATCATTGTATTTCATGATAGTGAAAAAGCAGCCAGTAATTTAATGTACCTCCTTCCCCGGTTTTTGGAGCATTTTGCAAAAAAAGGCTATTTATTTAAAGTTATTTAGCAAATCCACCTTCCGTTTCTGTTTATTTCCTGAGCAATTTATTTGCATCTTTGTATTTCAGAATTATATGGAAAAGATTATCAAGAAAAAACCGGTTGTATTGCTTGTGGCTATTACTATCCTGTTGACATATTGCGCCCGACCTGGATCGCCCGGTGGCGGGCCTAAAGACACCCAGCCACCGCAAGTTCTAAAATATGAACCTGCCAATTACAGCACCCATTTTAAAGACAATAAATTTGAAATTGTTTTTGATGAATTCATCGAGTTGAACAATATCAACCAGAGTTTGCTCATATCACCTCCTATGGATGAATTGCCTGATTTTAAAGCAAAAGGCAAAACATTGCATGTAAAATTCAATGAAGAACTTAAAGAGAATACCACTTATACCTTGTTTTTTGGTGATGCTATTGTGGATATTACCGAAAAAAACGCGGTGAAAGAAAATACCTATATTTTCTCTACCGGCGACCGGGTTGACTCGATGAGCATGGAAGGAAAAGTGATTAATGCCATCGACCTCCAACCTGCCGCTGATGTATTTGTAATGCTATATAAAGTAACAGATAAAGCCGTCACACTGAACGATAGTGGAAATAGAGACATCGTATTGGATTCCATGCCGATGCTTTTTAAACCCTTTTATTTAAGTAAAACAAATGAAAATGGTCAGTATAAATTTAATGGGCTCGCCGATGAGAAATACCTGATTTTTGCGCTGAGAGACCTGAACAGCAACCATATTTTTGACCAGCCTACCGAAGAAATTGCTTTTTTAGACTCGCTGGTAACACCGGCATACAGCGGACCTCCGCAAAGCATGCTGCCTGATAGTTTGCAAGCTGTAGTCGACAGTTTGCAAACAGTTATGAATGACAGCCTACAAGTTGACTCAACGGTATTTGTCCTCGCTGACTCTATAATCATACACACAGATTCAATAGTAATGGACTCAACCCTAGTTTCTGATTCTACCCTGTCTGAAGTCATCTCTCAAAAAAAGCTTCCCGTGGCCCAATACGATCTTATTCTTTTTACTAACCGCGACAGCACCCAGCGTATGCTCAAAGGTGGCTTGCTAAAACGAAACACACTGGAATTTTCATTTTCGCTGCCTGCAAACAATTTGGACCTGATACCGGTTAATTACACTTCGGACAGCCTCTGGTATTTAGAAAAATTTTCTAAAAGATCAGATACCATCTACTGGTATATGAAAGATATTCTGCTTGATACGCTCGAAATGGTCATTCTGGACCATAAAGACACCTTAGAGCATTTGTATATTAACCTCAATCACGAAAGTCAATCAAGCCGGGCAAGGGTGAAAAAGAAAGATGAAGAAAAGAAAATATTCCTTGAATGGACTTCGAATGCTTCGCGCGGTAATTTATTGTTAAATCAAAAACCGAACCTGCTTTTTGAGCAACCCCTGAACTCATTCAATACAGAGGCTGGCAGCCTAATTATAGGAGAAGACACCACTTACCAGCCGGAAGCCATACTTATTGACAGTTTCAAGATGCAGTTGCAATTCCCGATCGAGCTTGCAGAAGCAACCAAATATTCTTATTATTTTCCTGATTCAAGTTTTATAGACTGGAATGGCTATTTTAATGAAGAGATCAGGTTAAATTTTTCAACCAAAACCCCGGCTGATTATGGGAAATTGAAGATGATCATGAAACCGGAGAAGGATCAGCCATATATATTACAAATGCTGACCGACCAGGGTATTGTTGTAAAGGAATCATTCTTCGCATCCGATACCACGATCGGTTATCAATTTATCAGTCCGGCTAAGTACAAATTCAAAGTTATTTTTGATGATAACGGCAATGGCAAATGGGACAGCGGTTATTATCCGGATAAAATCCAGCCCGAAAAAATCATATTTTTCAGCAAGGAGATTGATGTAAGGGCCAATTGGGAAATTGAAGAGACCTGGCAAATAAAATAGAGGATTGTAATTTGTTAGTCGTTACAACGATTCACACATTCGATGATCTCGGTCAGGGTCATGTTTTTTAACGAATAAAATATCTTTTTCCCTTCGCGTTTGGATACCAGGACATTTTTATTTTTGAGAATATTCAGATGGTGCGAAGCCGTTGCCTGCTCAATATCCAAAGCTTCATATATTTCGGTAACGCTTAATTTTCCACCCTGTGCCAATAAATCAATAATCGCGATGCGCATGGGATGGGAAATTGCCCTGAGTTTGCTCGCTGCCAGTTCCAGTTTGGAAACGTTTATATCAATGTTTGCCATTGCAATAATGTTTCCGCAAAAGTAGGAAATATCGTTATCTTCAAACAGTTAAATATTTACATATATGCCTTTTTTAGATATTTTATACTTAATCTAAATAAGGTTCTCAGGCAAACAAATCTGTAAAGGAAAAGCTTGTTCCATCAAATAATCCTTTGTCGCTTAATTTGAGATTGGGTATCACCAGAAGTGCCATAAATGAAAGGGTCATGAAAGGTGCCCGTAATGTTGAACCAAGTGCGTGGGCTGCATGATCTATTTCATGATATTTTTCAGCTACCAGGTATCCATCTTCTGCTGACATTAATCCGGCCACCGGTAACGGCAAAATCATTTCCTTTGACGAACTTACCAGCGAAACCCCTCCCTTTTCTTTAATCACCAGATTGATGGCTTTTGCAATATCTGCATCATCAACACCTACGGCCACAATATTATGGCTGTCGTGGGCCACACTTGAGGCAATGGCGCCTTCTTTCAAATTGAAATTACGGATAAATGCTATCGCAGGTGCCGCTTTCTTATAGCGGTTGAGTACTACAATCTTTAAAATATCCCTTTCCGGATCGCTGACCACGTTTCCATTCACTACTTTCGGACTCACGCACTCTTCTGTAGTAATCAACTGACCATCCAATGCTTCCATCACTCTCAGACAATTGCTTTCAGGTTTTACAACCATATCACTTTCTTTAAGAGGCAGGGCCTGAAAATTATTAGGTGCTGATTCGTTTACTGAATCAATAAGCGTTTTCCCATTTTTGGCAATTAAAATTCCGTCTGCATAAGTTTCAACTACATTGAAATCCGTCAGATTATCCACCATGATCATATCGGCCGGATCGCCAACTTGCAGGGTGCCCACATCAAGTTTATAGTGCTCAATGGGATTGATGATAGCACTTTTCAGCACTTTTATCGGATCGAAACCTTTTTTTATGGCTCGTATTACCAAACGATTGATATGGCCTTCGACGAGATCGTCAGGATGTTTGTCGTCGGAGCAGAACAACACATCATCAGCGTGATCTTCAAGCAGACCCACCAATGCATCAAAATTTTTAGCAGCACTGCCTTCCCTGATCTGAATTTTCATCCCATAGCTAATTTTGCTTAATGCTTCTTCCATCGTAAAACACTCATGGTCGGTTGTAATGCCTGCGTCGATATATTTCCTGGCGTCCTCTCCCACAACACCGGGCGCATGTCCATCTATCGGTTTGTCATATTTTTTAGCAATATCCAGTTTCTTCATCACAAACTCATCTCGATGAATAACACCCGGGAAATTCATCATTTCCGACATATATTTGATCTCATCCCGAGCGAGTAGTTGATCCAGTTCGTTCAAACCGAGTTCAAAACCTGCTGTTTCAAAGGGCGTTGCCGGAACACATGATGAGGCTCCAAAATAGAATTTAAACGGTACTTTATTCCCGTTATTGATCATATAATTGATGCCTTCAATACCCAGCACATTGGCAATCTCATGGGGATCGGAAACCGTGGCAACTGTTCCATGCACCGAAGCCAGACGGGCAAATTCGGACGGGATCAGCATAGAACTTTCAATGTGGATATGGGCATCTATTAAACCTGGTAGAATGTATTGATCACCGATTATTGATTCGTCTTTTTCGACTTTTACAATGATTCCATTTTCAACAAATATCCGGCCCTTGAAAATGGTTTCGGCTCTCAGATCAACAATGTTACCTTCGGTGCTGTAAGTATTTTTCTGTTTCATAAGTATCTTGCTTCAGTCAAAATTAAGGAAATAAGAAATGTTATGTGAATTACATTTCGAGCTTTTGCAAAGTATACCCGTCAAATTCTTTTCGTGATGCCTCAAAATCTGTCGTAAAACCCAGCAGGAAACCTCCACCTCCTGATCCGCATAGCTTGAGCGAATATTTTTTATCATGAATTCCTTTTTCCCAGAGTTCCACAAATGTTTCCGGAATCATCGGCTTGAAATGTTTAAAAAAGAAAAGAGAAAGTTTTTCAACGGCGGCTAAAAAACCGGAAAGATTTCCCTTCATAAATAGTTCAATACACAGATTATTCATGGGTATTAATTCATTTTTCACCTCTTTGTAAAATTTATAATACCGGCACTTGTCGAAGAAAATATTCACCAGGTGTTCGGTTTCGCCTGATAAATTCGTGTCGACCAGGAAGGTAGCGAGTTCATTTTTTTTGAATCCGGATGGAGTTTCAATAATTTCCAGTGTTTCTTTATCGTGGATGAGTAACGTTTTTTTAAGATATGAATTCAACGGATCCAATCCCGAACTTACGCCGTGAAAATAGGATTCCATCAGTGCAAAAATTTGCTTCAATTCGGGCAAACAAATGTTTTCAGGATCAGTGATTTTATCGATCGCATAAGCATCATAAATAGCTGCACAAATGGCGCCTGAACTCCCAACGCCATATCCCTGAGGAATATTTGAATCGAAATACAAATTGCGTTCCAGGTCATTTTTAAAGGCATCCAGGTCCAGTTTTACTGATAATTCTTTCTGAGCGGACAATTGGAGCAGGTACGCATAGAACCCTTTTAAATTTTCGGATGATTTTCGCGCTTCCTCACCTGGTTCATCAATTTTCTGCAAGTTTCCGGAGTATTTCTGATACGGAATGGTCAATCCCATCGAATTACAGATCACGCTGTACTCACCAAACAATAATATTTTAGAATAAAAGTCGTGGAAATCATTCATCAGCTATGCATTCATTAATTGGGGACCCTTGCCCATGGCATCGTCAATCCATTGCCTGTTATCACAGAAATGCAAGAGTTCTTCGTTGATAAAGTTCAACACTTTTTCCCTGGATATTAACGGATACAAGAGGTGTACATTGGGACCGGCATCAAGCGTAAAGGCAACAGGGATTTGCAGTTTTTTCCTGAAATCACGAATTAGATCTATGATTTCAATCGTCTCTTGTTTCATTAAAACATATCCCGGATCGGATGACATCATTAATCCGTGTAAGGTCATGGCTTCCTGCTCAACAATCCTCACTAACCGCTCTGAATCACCATTCTTCAATACCTGAAGCATCTCAATCGTGTGATCCATGGCCTGCCGGTATCTTGCACGGGCAAAGGGATTTTTTTCCATCAAAGCATGCCCGGCTGTACTTCCTACCTTTTTATTTTTTGAGCTTACAATTAAAATAGCGTCCTGATAAAATTGAAATACAGGGTGAACTTCCGACTGCAAAGGACGGGCATATATGTCGGAATATGTATCCGTTCCTTCTACTTTTCCCCAAACGGTGTAACCCCCGTAAACTGACCGCGAGGCGCTCCCTGAGCCCAGGCGCGCCAGTTGCGATGCCTGTTGAAAGAACTCATTTTTACTTATTTCACCTGTTACAATTTCTTTCAGGCTTATAATACACAACGCCAAAGCCGAAAAAGCGGAAGCTGATGAAGCAATTCCGGATGAATGCGGAAAGGTGTTGCTGCTTTCAATTTTAAATTGATAATCGGACAGAAAAGGGAATTCATCTAAAATATGATTGAAGTAAACAGCTATTCTTTTTTCAAATGCTTCTGATCGTTTCCCATCGAAATAGAATTCCAGAAACACATTCTTGTCTGCATGCTGTTTTTTCAAATAAGAAATTGATGTATTTGTTAATGAAGTACTTAACGTCATGCTTACTGATGGATTGCAGGGTAGTTGGATTCCGTGTTTGCCCCAATATTTAATAAGTGCAATATTGGATGGACTTTGCCAGGATATCTTTCCCTTATCGATATTATTTTGAACCATTTTCAAAAAATAATTGAATGGCCAAATTACACAAAAATGTCGATTTATTTGCTAAGACTTTCTACCTCAGTACCAGGTCGGCGTATGAAAAAATAATATGAAAGCCCCGCTTTTTCATTTGCTCGGAAAATTGTTGTTTCGGTTCACGGCTGCTTACCAGCACAAAATCGCCACCCCAGGCACCGAGTGATTTTACGCATCCTTCATAATTTGAAAAACTACTGGATTTAATGGTGGGAGTTTTCAGAATTAGCGACAACATTTTTTCATGTTCCAACAGCAACATCTCAAATTCATCCAATGAATCGGTTTTAATAATTTGATTTGTAATTGAAGTGATGGTATCAATATCAGTTGAAGTAAAAGAAGCGTTTTTTCTGAAATCACGGATGCTTTTTGATGTTTGTTGCTTTTTGCCGAGGTACACGAAATACAAGAAACCACTTATAGATGATGGAATTTTAGCATGCTGGATTTGAATGGTATCTTTATACCTCTGAAATGTGATGGGTCCTCTGGCATCAGCACAGGCAATATCAAACCCCGACCCCCCGAAGGTTTGCTGCTGCAATTTGTATGGATCGATTTGGGCCCATTGCGCAAGGCAGTAAATCAACGTTGAACTGGAACCAAAACCAAATTCGGGATTAAAATCAAGTTTTGTCTCCACGTCAAATCCCTGAATGTTTTTTAATAAATGAGCCGACTGGTCGATTGCTTTTTGCAATAGCAACACCAAACGATCAGCGCGTACTTTGCTTGTCGTCTCCAGCACTTTCAAAGTAGGTAATTTCAATTTGGCCTTAAACCAGGTGCCTTCAGGTGATGTTGCTGTCCAATTCAATATACCCTTTTCTGATGTATTTACAGTTAAATGCTGTCCTGGTTTTAGGGGTACTGCTAAAGCTTTAGCACCATCCAATACGAGGTACTCGCCTGTGATTAAAAGCTTGCCATTAGCGAACCAGCTATTCCTGTTCAACTTCCCGGAGTTTTTTTATGAATTGACTCACATTATTGAAAGACACTTTGTGAGCAATAAAATGTTCCACCGCTTTTTCTTTTTCTTCTTCATTGGCATTAAAATGATTCAGAATATTCATCAGGTGCATTTTCATATGGCCCACCTGAATTCCTTTGGTCACAAGGGAACGCACCGCGGAGAAATTATTCGCCAGTCCAACTGAAGCCGTGATCATCATCAGCTCCTCAGCCGTAGGTTTACCCAGCATTTCGAGAGAATGCTTTGCCAGCGGATGTAGTGAGGTTAATCCTCCCACTGTTCCCATAGCCAAAGGTAACGTAAGTGTGTATTTGAATCTGCCTTCTTTTAGTTCTGCATTGGTCAGGCTTTTATATATACCGCTTCTGGAAGCATAGGTATGCCCCGCTGCTTCAATGGCCCTGAAATCGTTTCCAGTAGCGATAGCCACAGCATCAATCCCATTGAAAATTCCTTTGTTGTGGGTTGTGGCGCGATATACATCAATTTCGGCTATATGCACCGCATGCTGAAATTTTTGTGCAAATTCTTCACCCGACATGTTTTCATCTACCTCATCCAAATCCTTGTAATCACATTCCACCCATGCTTTTACCAAACATTCGGGAGTGTAATTCGACAGGATGGACATGATGATATAGGTTTCCTTTTCATTTCCTTCAAACACATCGTTTTCACGGAAAAAAGATTGCAGGGCAACGGCAAATTCTTCGAGACATGAATTGATAAAATTAGCACCCATCGAATTTACCGTATTAAAAGAAACACGCAACTGGTAATATCCTTCAATTTCCCGGGTCATGTCGATTAATTCAAAATCGATCACGCCCCCGCCACGGGCTTCCATGTTGGCCGTTATCTCTTTAACAGAATCACGCAGGTACAACTTCAGGTCATCAAATACAGATATGAGTTTCTGTTTATCACCTTTCCAGGTAAAATGCACCTGTCCTATTTTGATCACATCAATTACCTCGGCCTTAAAACCGCCACGCTCCGACCAGAATTTAGCACTTGACGAGGCTGCCGCCACTACGGAGCTTTCTTCAATAACCAATGGTACGAGGTAATTGATATCGTTTACAATTACGTTTGGTGCCACACCATAAGGGATGTAGAAGTTTGAGATGGTATTTTCACTGAATTCATCAAAAATTTTCTGAACCGAGTGGTCCGTATGCCAGAAGCTCTTCATTAACTCCATGCTTTCCACCTGCTTGTCCATTAGCTCGGCGACAATTTTGAGCTTGTCTTCTTTCAAAAGTTTGGAAAAACCTTTGATGATGATATCACGTTTCCTTCTTCTGGGCATTTTCTATGCGCTAAACATTCGTGCGGTAAATTACCATTCGTCCGGTGCTTTCTCGGGCTCCGGTTTCATTTTTTCTTTGAGTGTATTGCCCCAATTTTTGGCATATTCAGCAATCTGATCCAGGTACTCATTCCAACGAACATCATAGGCCGGGTCCGTTTTATCCAACCATTTCTCAACCGGTTGACGTGTGGCTGATTTTAACAGGAAATTGTTTAAAGTGTAACGATAACGGTCTTGCTTTAACTCGATCATGAAATCATAACCGATCATACCGGCAGCAATTTTNGTATAATAAATCCGGAAACGGTGTTGTCCGACAATTTTACCTGTTTCGATATCCCTTAGTGAGGTCACCCTCACAGGGTCTTTATAGTAATCGTTTAACCAATAAATGGATCGATTAAAAAGTTCCTCTTTGGTGCCATTCTCATCGACCACTTCCTGAAATTCGATCTGGCCGGTTTCAGGATTTACCGGGTATTTGGAAGTGGCATTTTGAGCCATCAGGGCAAATCCAAGTAGGATGAACAAGGTGCTTATGCTTATTTTCATCATCATAATTTTCAAATTGCGACAAAGTTAAGATTAATAATGAACTGTTGATTCAAGATTAAGTTCGAAAAAACAAGTCAAAATTAAAAAAGACCTGCCATTACTGACAAGTCTTTTTATTTATATGATTTGTGAATTGATGTTTTTACATCATGCCCGGCATTCCACCGCCCATGGGAGGCATAGCAGGAGCCGAAGCATTTTCATCTTTATGTTCAGCCAACACACATTCGGTAGTTAATAACATACCCGAAATAGATGCCGCATTCTCAAGCGCAATCCTTGTTACTTTGGTTGGATCAATTACACCAGCTTTATAGAGGTTTTCGTAAACTTCTGTTCTCGCATTGAAACCAAAATCACCTTTTCCTTCTTTCACTTTGTTTACCACTACAGAACCTTCAAGGCCTGCATTTTCAACAATTTGACGCAATGGTTCTTCAAGGGCTCTTTTGATAATGGCAATACCTGTTTCCTGGTCTTCGTTTTCTGCTTTCAGTTTTTCCAGACTGGGAATTGCACGCAGGAATCCAACACCACCACCAGGAATAATGCCTTCTTCAATGGCAGCTCTTGTAGCAGCCAGGGCGTCATCAAAACGGTCTTTTTTCTCTTTCAATTCCACTTCGCTGGCAGCACCTACATAAATTACAGCTACTCCTCCTGCTAATTTAGCAAGACGTTCCTGTAATTTTTCTTTGTCGTAATCAGATGTGGTAGTTTCAATCAACGATTTGATCTGGTTAACACGTGCAGCGATATTGTCTTTTTCGCCTTTACCGCTAACAATGGTTGTATTTTCTTTGTCGATCGCTATTTTTTCTGCTTCACCCAGCATATCCAGGGTGGTATCTTCCAGTTTGTAACCTTTTTCTTCAGAAACGACTACACCACCGGTAAGAATAGCGATATCTTCCAGCATTTCTTTCCT
>PKSW01000115.1 GCA_002869465.1 Marinilabiliales bacterium | reverse complement strand
TGATAAGCAATTTCTTTTTTTACAATAAATTTAGCAGCCATGCGGTAGATAAAAACGAAATGGTATAGCGTTGTTTACAGCTTTTATGGGAAAAATAATCCTTATGTTTTTGAAATAATGCTTTTTGGTAATAATATTATGAAACGACTACTATCAAATATTTATCCCATTTTAAGAGGCTCACTCTTGGTTCTGATCATTGCTCTTTTCGCCGTCGCATGTTCCAATAATAAAGAAGAGCTTTCCAAAAGTAAGTTTACTGTCCATGAAATCGACAGCCTTAACAATTTTCTTGCAAAACAAGCAAATGAAGGTGTTGAGGCCTTGAAACAAGTTGATAGTTTATTTAAACTATCGAATGCGCTTGGGTATGAAAAGGGCATAGTTGAGTCGGCAAGTCAAAAAATTAAGCTTTTAAGAGAGCACTACAAATATGATGTTGCCTTACAGTTTATTATGGAGAACACGCAAGTATTGAATGATTTTCATGACCCCTTTTACCAGGCGATGATGAATGAGCAGATAGGTCTGCTATACAAAGATCTCGATGATTTTGATCAGGCTTTCAACTATTTTTCTATTGCGTTAGACTACTACGAGAATAACAACAAGCTGGAAAGAGAATCTTATGTACTGTCATGCATTGGATTAATGTTCATCCGAAATGATGTGGATAAGTCAAAAGAATATTTGCAGAAATCGCTCGATATCTCCCTGGAGATCAGCGATAGTGTTGGAATTGCCCGCGAGTTTAACAACATTGCTATTATTTATAACAGACTGAATATTTACGATACAGCAAGAATGTATTATATGCAGGCATTGCATATAAATGAAAGAATTGGAAAATGGAGCTATTATGCAACAAACCTTTTTAACCTTGCAAATATTGAGAAAAAGAAAAAAAATTTCAATGAATCGATAAAACTGTACAATCAAACATTACAAGCATTTGATACATTAAATGAGAGATATAAGTATGCGCAGATTCTTCTAAACTTTGGGGACGTTTACTATAGCATGAATGATTTCGATAAGGCGATTACTTATTTTGCTGCAGCTGACAGCCTTGGGGAAATATACAGTTGGCTGCCTATTCAGAAGGATGGAAATTGGGGGTTATACCATTGCTACAAATCTCTTGATTATAGCAAGAATACAATTAAGCACCTAGAGAAGTACCTTGAAATACAGGGCCTTCTCCAGTCCAAACAAAATATTCAGGAACTAACCCGTCTTGAGTTACAATATAAGAACGACCAGTTGATAAAACAAAAAAGGTGGAATCAGCAAAAGCAAAAAATCATTCTATACTTTGCCCTTGCTTTGTTGTTGTTTTTTATAGCTTTCTTCTATCAATTATTCAAAAAGCAAAAAATAAAAGCTGATAAAGAAAAATTGGAGAGATTGGTCCTGGAAAATGAGCTGGAAGGTAAAGAACGTGAGCTTACTTCTTTTGTTTTGAATATGATACGATTGAATGAAAAAAAGTTAGGTTTAATTGCTTATCTGAAAAAACAAAGGCCTCGGCTAAAAGTAGAGAACCGGGATGTTATTGATACGACAATCCATGATTTGGAATATGATCAGGATGCACGGGTGTGGGAAGAGTTTGAGATGAGATTCAACAAAGTAAACAGTGATTTTTACCAAAGACTGACCGTCCGCTTTCCTCACCTTACCATAAATGAAAAAAGGTTGTGTGCTTTCCTGTCAATGAATATGACCACAAAAGAAATATCAAGTATTACCGGCCAAAGCACAGCCGCCATTGGAAAAGCGCGCACACGCCTTAGGAAAAAACTAAACCTGACCAATCAGGACGAAAGCATTACTTCGGTTCTTAACTCTTTATAGTGTTTTTTACATCCCTTTAAATTAGTGTTATCTGTTGATATTAAGGCATAAAAGACTGTTGTCTTATAATTGTCCCATGCATTTTTATGTGTTGTCCTATTCTTGGCATAATTGAAAGTTTTTCTTCGTGCCCGCTTCCCTTTACTTTTGGTTTTGATCTTCAATGCAAAGTTGATAAAATCAGTATAGACTGAACTTCACATTGGTTTATTATCGCAACTTGATTCAGAATATATCTGACAATTGAAATCAAAAACATAGAACCTAGCATAATATTAAAATCAAGACAAATCTAAAATTAGCCTTATGAAGAAAATTAGCTTGTTGTTATTGAGCCTGTTCGTTATTGGAGCAACCATGGCTCAGAACATGGCAGATCGTTATCAGCCCATATCAAAAGTTGATAAGTCAGAAAGATGTGATAATGTAAATAAAGTTTCATTTGATGGCACAAAAGCATTGTGGGATGTAGTATGGTCATTTGATGCAGAATTTGGCGGACAGCCAGGAGTTGAAACAGATGGAACAAATATTTATTGCCCAAACTGGAATGACGACACCATTACCCGTTATGACATGGATGGTAGTAATGCAACCCGGTTTGTAATTGATGATGTTTCTAATATACGTGATTTGGCATATGATGGGATATATTTTTATGGTGCCGCATCCGATATGAACCTGAAAGTAATGGATTTGGCAAATGAAATTCTGATAAACACAATTAGCGCAAGCTGTACTGGCATAACCGGAATCCGGCATATTGCTTTTGACCCAACCCTGGATGGCGGTAATGGTGGTTTCTGGATTGGTAACTGGTCTGAACTTGGTGCCATTGATATGAATGGCAATGAACTGGTTGCTAACCAGGGTAATGAAAGTTGCTATGGTTCTGCCTGGGATAATTCAGATCCTGAAAACCCTGTCCTTTGGCTTTTTCAATTAAATGGTCCCGAAGAAGTTACGTTTCACCAATGGGATATCAATACCATGAGTTTTACAGGAGTAACACATGAAGCAAGTGATGTTCCCGGTTTTGAGTCAGGTTCTACCGCTGGTGGTGCATGTACATGGGATGATCCTGCAACAGGAAAAAAACTTCTAATTGGCAATATTCAGCAAACGCCAAACTTAATATTTGCTTATGACTTGTCAGGCGAGCCAGCAAATTTTGCTTATGATATTGACTTGATGGAGTTGGATATGCCAATACAACTTGCTGTGAGCGAAGAAGCACCTTTAGCAGGGACTATTAAAAATTTGGGTACGGAAACTGTTTCTTCCTTCGATATTTCTTTCTCCATCGATGGAGGTGACCCTACAGTTATTGCTGTTACCGGCGTTAGTATAGATATGGGCAGTGAATATGCCTTTACCACCACTGAAACAATTGCCTTTGATAACGACGGCGCTTACGAAATTGAAGTCACCATTGAAAACATTAATGGTAATAATGACGAAGACCCTTCCAATAATACTTTAACCCATATTATTAATGTTTTTGATGGCGGAACAGTAGAAATGTGGGATGTTATGTGGACATTCACAGGAAATGGCTCTGGAAAACCCGGTATTGAAACAGATGGATTACACTTTTACACCGCTGCATGGAATGGCGAAACTCTTACACGTTTTGACATGGATGGAGGAAATGCCACTGACTTCACCATCGAAGGAGTTTCTAATATACGTGATCTGGCTTACGATGGAACCTATTTCTACGGAGCAGCAGGTGATCTGAACCTTAAAGTTATGGATTTTGCTAATGAAACACTAATTGCAACTATTAGCGTAACCTGTGGCGGTGTTACCGGTATCCGTCATATTGCTTTCGATCCCACACTCGATTCTGGAAACGGTGGTTTATGGATAGGCAACTGGAATGAACTCGGCGCCATTGATATGGATGGTAATGAATTAATTCCCAATGTAGAAGGTAATGCAAGTTGCTATGGTTCTGCCTATGACGATAGCGACCTGGCCCATCCTGCACTTTGGCTTTTCCAGCAAACCGGTGAAGAAAAAGTAACTTTTAGAAAATTCGATATAAACACTTTATCTTTCACTGATATTACCCATGAAGCAACTGATGTTCCCGGATATATCCCCGGTGATGCTTCGCTTGCAGGTGGTGCCTGTACCTGGGACGATCCTGAAAGTGGATTAAAACTCCTGATTGGAAGCATTCAGCAACAACCAAATTTGTACTTTGCGTATAATATTTCCAATCCTGAGTCAGAGCCGATATTTCAGGATAAATTTGATACTTATAGCGCTGGGGAGCAGGTAGCTTGCCAAAACCCCGGATTATGGACAACATGGTCTGGTTCTCCTTGTGGTGATGATGACCCCTTTGTTTCAGATGAGCAGTCATTTAGTGGAGCGAATTCGGTATTTATTGCTCCTGATGATGACCTGGTGTTGGATTTACCTGAATATCTGACTTCCGGAAAATACTCTATCAAAAGTATGATTTATGTACCCGCAGGTGGTAATGCTTATTATAATGTAATGGCGTCATTTCAGGAACCACGGGAATGGGCTTTTCAGGTATTCTTCAATGTTGGTGGAGATGGAAGTGTTGATGCCGGCGCTACTGCTGCCGCAACCTTTGATTTCGAATTTGATACATGGATGGAATCGAAAGTTGTAGTTGACCTTAATGCCGACTGGGCAGAATATTTCCTGGATGGAACCTTGATTTATGCATGGCAATGGACTCTTGGAGCTTCTGGCGGTGGCTGTGCGCTGCAATTGGGTGCACTTGATTTTTATGGTCAGCCTGGTTCAGATTTCTATTTTGACGATATGGCAATATATGTTGAAGATGCACTGCCTGCTCCATCAAATCTAACGGCAGATGTAATAAACAATAGCGTTGAACTCAACTGGACTGCTGCCGGACCACCTTCGTCAAAAGAGCTTATTGGTTATAATGTTTATCGTGACAATGAATTAATTGCTGAGGAGATATCAGAAGTAACATACATTGATAATGAACTGCTTCCGGGAACATATGTTTATGATGTAAAAGCTGTTTTCGATGAAGGTTTTTCTGCTGGGGCAGGTTCTGTTGAAGCTACTGTTGAAGGTGGAGTAGATCGTAATTTGGTGATAATCGAAGTTGCTACAGGTACCTGGTGTGGCTTTTGCCCCGGTGCTGCCATGGGCGTTGACGAAATGCATGCCGAAGGACTGTCTGTTGGTATCATAGAGTATCATGGCAGCGATAGTTATGAAACTTCTGAATCGAGTGCACGTATTGATTATTACGATGTCCCTGGTTTCCCTACAGCTCAGTTTGATGGTGGAAACACTATCGTGGGAGGAAGTGCTACACAAAGCATGTATCCGACTTATTTGCCTGTATACGAACAACAAATAGCTACCCCTGCGCTGTTCGAAATTGAAGCTACATGCCAGAATATTGGTGGTGATAACTATCAGATTGCAGTTGATGCTGAGATGATCGAAAATTATCCCTGGTTGAATAATAATTATATATTGCATGTTGTTCTCACTGAATCACATATCCCGGAAAGCTGGCAAAATCAAACAGAATTGAACTTCGTTTGCCGTGATATGATCCCGGATCAAAATGGTACCGATATGGATTTTACCGGAAATCCGGTGCAGTCTGTGGTTCTTGATTTTACCATTCCACCAACTTATAACATGGAAAATGTTGAAATCATTGTCTTTATTCAGGATATTGATACAAAACAAATAATGCAGGGAGCAACTACCATGTTGATCACTGGGGTAACAAATTCAAATGAACAGAATAGAATTGATGTATATCCGGTCCCTGCCACCAATCAGGTGAATATTTCGGCAACCAGAGATATTCATTCTATCAAAGTTTACAATAGCTTTGGACAAATTGTTTTTATCGAAAATTCAATCTGCAAAAATTACCTGCTAAATACATCTGATTATAATACTGGTTTATTCTTTATCCGGTTGGAAACTGAAACAGGAATAGTTACAAAGCGATTTATTATTGAATAGCGTAGGTTAACATATAGTTATAAGCCCTGATCCGTCAAATAAGGATCAGGGCTTCCTGTTGCCCTGCAAAAAATAATCTTTTCAGTAGCATAGCTGTGCTAATGTTTTCCAAACTATTTCCTGGTCAATGTGAATCCCTGTTTTTTAAAGAAAACAAGAGTTAAAATCAGTATGAAAAAAATCATTGTTATCTCAGATACAGTTAATAAATAAGCAATGAATAAAAAACCTATGAATAACTCAGTCCCTCATTATGATAAAAGAATAAACGATGAGAAGAACGCGAAAGAGATATCTGCAAACCAGGGAAGCCCATTATTGGAAACTCAAAATAGTGCACTTAAAAAGATACTGGATAACCTGTTTCCTGAGAAAAAGCAGGGATGATTTTGTCGTTTAGGGATATTCTTTAAGTAGTTGATATTATGTGAGTATACCTATTCTGTCTCATTATTGTCCTACAAAATTTTACCTGATGTACTACTAATGGACTATACCGAGATTTGTTGTGACCCTGATATTGTTCTTTATTTGAATGGTTTCTATAAACCACATATTTAAAAAAAATTATAAACACTCATTAAACAAACAATAATTATGCAGAGAACATTACTTATTGTTGTGCTGATACTGGCTACAGTATTTGCCTTTGGTCAAAAGAAGATGAACTATAAAAGCAACCTTTCCGCTGTATCATTTGTGGATCAGAACATCCCTGAGCAATTGTTGCAGAATAGTGATCAGATAGAAACACCGCGCAGGAAACTACCTGCGCAGTCAGATAATAGTAAAGATATAATTATTCGTGAAATTGGTGAATCTGCCAATGGTTTTAGCGTTTTAGGAGCACGTCAATACCTTTGGGTTAATCAGGAAATCAATTCGGTATGCTTTACTCACCGTATGGCATCAACTCCGGGAAGTGGTTATGTAGGCTACGATTATTCTATTGATGGTGGTGAAAGTTTTACAAATAACATTCAGGTTTATGATCCCTCGCAAAATGAAGGATATAATGCTCGTTACCCTCAGGGAGGAATTTATAATCCAGCCGGAAATACAGACCCTGCAAATGCAGTTTTTGGATATTTTGCCCCTACACTTGATGGCTCTAGCGGAAGCGGGAGTTGGGGAGGTTATGCCTTTGGAACACATATGTTTACCGGATCACAAGCTCCAACGATTTACAGTACTACTTCAGGAGATGAATATGTTCAGGATGTCCCTGATACCTACTCCATTTCAAGCCAGGGGTTAGCAATTGCAGCGGACGTTATGGAACCTGATTTTATTTATAGCGATGAAATGATTATTACTAAAGGTCACTTTAACCCGGAAACCGGAGATTTTGATATGGAGCGTGACTTGGTGGAATTTCCCGCTGGAGGAGAAGATATTAATGGTGAACTTGCCAGAGTTCCTGACGTAAAGGTTGCGTTTTCGCCTGATGGATCAATTGGTTATATTGCTTATTTAAGTAATAACGGTGAGAATGATGATGAGTCAATTGGATGTTATTACCCGATTTTATACAAAACCGTTGACGATGGAGAAACCTGGGACGGCCCTTATAATGTTGAGCTTGGTGGAGATGATGGAATACCTGCAATATTGGAATTTCTGAGTGATGATATTATTGCTGCGATGTTTGAAGCCCCTGTACCTGACCGGGATGAAATCCCGTTTACAACAGCATTCGAACTTGATTTAAGCGTTGATAATTCAGGCAATCCACACCTGATTTTTAATGTAGGTGTTGGAAACCAGGAATGGAGTTTCTTCTCATCTTATAGCGGAAGTATTGGCTGCCAGGGTTGCGTTGCAATGGTTCATTTGCATTCAACTGACTTCGGTGACACCTGGTTAGGTGACACCCTCTGCACAGTAAAAACTTTTAGAGGATTGTTTCCCTATGAAGGTGGAAACCCAATTTCAGTGGATAACCGCCCTTATGTAGCTTCAACTTTTGATGGAACCAAAATGTTTTTTTCTTGGATAGACACCGACATATTCGGTATTGAGGAAAATACAAGTCCTGATATATTTTGTATCGGATATGATGTTGAAAACAATACATATTCTGAAAAAAAGAATGTTACATTTTTTTCACCCGCAACATGGGAAGCCTATATGGCCAGTGGTTCCAATTATGTTTTCGATAATGAGGATGGATCCTATACAATCCCGTTCGTTTATCAGGAGATATCCCCGGTAAATCTTCTCGAGCCTGCTCAGTTTATGTATATCGATAATTTTATTCTTACCGATGAAGATCTGTCTTTTACAACCGGTATTGCTGAGCCAGTTGAAAAAACATATAACTTATCCACATGTTTCCCGAATCCATGTATTAACACTACGAAACTGAATCTGCATCTCGAGAATCCTGCATCTGTGAACTATAGCATAACTACCCTGCTTGGACAGACCGTATGGAATGGACAACAAAGAAATTTGGCAATGGGTGATCATACACTCATTATGGATGTGTCAGATTTGAAAACAGGAGTTTATTTGTATTCTGTAATTATAAATGATGAAGTGCAAACGGGGAAAATGCTGGTGAAGTAATAATTGGCTTCGTTAGTTAATAATCTATTATTGATAAAGCGCAGGGCAAATAGGAAATTTGTCCTGCGCACATTTGAAATGCTTTCAAACTTAATTATAGTAGAGCATATGAAAAAAATCACATTTGTATTTTTAATCAGCCTGCTATTTTTTAGCACCCTTACCCGTGCTGCATGGCTCGAAAATGTTCCACAAATTATTACACAACCCGATGGCAATACAATTCAATGCTTTGCCAGCGGTGATGAATTTTATAACTGGCTGCACGATAAAACTGGTTATACTATTATCCGGGATCCTAAAAATGGATACTATACCTATGCCATTTTACAGGATAATGAGCTTAAACCTTCAGAATTCATTGTTGGAAAAGTTGACCCATCTGAAATGGGATTGATTCCAGGGGCTAATATTTCAGCCGAAGCAATGAAAAAAATACGATTGGATTTTTTTAATAATTATATGCCCGAAAAAAAACCATTACCGGGGTTTAAGAATCCCGGGACTACAAAAAATACAGGCTCTCTGAATAACCTTGTGGTGTACATCCGTTTCAGCGACCAGGCTGAATTTGTTAATGATACTTTAGTGTTCTGGAATATGTTTAACAATCAGGCTACCGGCTATAATTCTTTATATAATTATTATCAGATGGTATCCTATCAACAATTAAACATCTCATCTACCTTTTACCCCCTGAATCAAAGTGATTTTGTTATTTCTTATCAGGATATTTACCCCCGAAGCTATTTCATGCCTTATGATGCTACTACTAATCCCGACGGGTATCAAAATTCGGATCAAAAAAAAGAACGCGAACACAAATGATTAAAACGGGCTGTTATCGAAATCCAGGATGAAGTACCGGAATCATTGAACATAGATTACAACAATGATGGCTACGTTGATAATGTGGCATTTATTATTCGGGGAGAGGCAACAGCATGGTCAACTTTGCTATGGCCTCACCGATGGGCTCTGTATTCGGAGTATGTTTATATACATGGCAAACGTGTGTATGATTATAATTTCCAAATTGAAGAAAGACTCTTTATTACAGGTGTAGGTGTCCTCTGTCATGAAATGTTTCACTCATTGGGTGCTCCCGATTTATATCATTACGACACCAATCCTATTGACCCGGTAGAAGACTGGGACATTATGGGAAAAACAACCGACCCGCCAAGATCCATGGGTGCATACATGAAGTATCGTTATGGAGGCTGGATTGAAGATATTCCGGAGATTACAGAATGTGGCACCTATTCATTAAATCCAATTTCATCACAGGGTAATAATTGTTTTAAAATTTCCTCTCCCAATTCATCAACAGATTATTTCGTGCTGGAATACAGAATTAAAGAAGGTGTTTTCGAAAGTGTAATCCCAAATTCGGGATTACTGATTTATAAAGTTAACACACTGGAAGACGGTAATGGTAATGGCTCTGGTCCACCTGATGAACTATATGTTTATCGCCCGAATGGAACGCTTGAAATAAATGGAAACATCACTAGTGCTGTTTTTAGTGCAGATTATGGCCGTACAGAATTTAATGATAATACCAACCCAAGTTGTTTTTTGTCCAATGGTCAGGATGGCGGAATCTTTATCTCCAATATAGGAATTATCGATGATGAAATTTGCTTTGATGTGAATTTTGAAAAAGAGCCTGTGGCAAACTTTGCTGCATCATCAACAACTATTACTGAAAACTGCAGCATAGATTTTGAAGATAGCTCACTATGCCAGGTTAATACCCGGGAGTGGTTTTTCGAAGGAGGGACACCTGAGGTCTCTACAGATCAATTCCCCACAGGTATTTTTTACGAAAATGCGGGTACGTACGATGTGAGCTTGACAGTATCAAATGATTGGGGGCAAAATACAATTACTCTCTCTGATTATATTAATGTTAGCACCACAGCTCTCCCGGTTGCAGATTTTTCCAGCTCGAACCAAGCTATATGCTCCGGGTCGGTTGTAAGCTTCGAGGATAAAAGTGAAATATGTCCATTATCATGGGAGTGGGAAATTATTCCAAATTCAGGTGTTGAATTTGTAAATGGCACCTCGTCAACAACACAGAATATTGACGTGGCTTTTAACGAAATCGGTGAGTTCTCAGTTAAGTTAACCGTTGAAAATGCTAATGGGACTGATGAAATCATTAAAAGTAATTATATAAAATCTGGGGGTATACCAATTTCAGGATCATGGGGTGAAACATTTGACTATTCCAGCATGGATAACAGCGAATGGCGAATTGTAAATCCCGACAATGATGTTTGCTGGGAGATTTTTGATATAGATGGATCGACCTCCGGAACGAAAGCAGCCGGAATACAATTATTCGAATACATGGCTTTTAACCAGCGCGACCAGTTGATAAGCCCCGTTCTGAATATGAATTCACCGGAATCATCTTGTTTTCTGACCTTTAAATATGCATATACCACTACGAACCCGAATTACACAGATTCATTAATCATTAAAATTTCGCATGACTGTGGTGAATCCTGGACGCGGGTTTTTGCTATTGGTGAGGATGGTACTCAAAATTTTATTACCCGCGAAATGACTGAATATAGCTTTACTCCTGTTGACCAAGAAGACTGGTGTAGTGCAGGTTTTGGTGCACAATGTTATACTATCGAATTACCAGACTGTGGGAATAAACCAAATACACAGATTATGTTCGAATCTGCTTCAATAATTGGGAATAACTTGTACATTGATGATATAAGTATCGATATTCTGGAAGGTGTATATAATATACCTGAAAAGAAACAAATTTCAATTTTCCCAAACCCCTCAACAGGTATTCTTACACTATCCTCGTTACATAAACTTGATGTGTTGGATGCTTCTGTTTACAATCAGCAAGGTCAACTAATTAAACGCCTAAATATTAACAGTATTCAGCCTCGTCAACCTTTTAGTTTTGATTTATCTGGTTTTGTCCGGGGTGTTTATTTCCTGAAAGTTACCGGAAATGATTTTTTAATTATGAAAAAAATAGTTTTAGAAAATTAGTGATACAAAGTATTTTTCAATTTTTATTGGTAGTATTAGACATGATTGCCCCCCCCCTCACTTTATTACTTTGGGGGGGTGTGCATTTTAACTGGTATTATATATAAACCTAATAGTGAAAATCATTTTTATATGAAAAAAAACAGTTTTAAATTCCTGGTATTTGTTTTTTTATTTGTGTTTTCTTTCCTTTATATAGAGGCGCAGGTAAGGTGGGGGGAGAATGAGAACTCATATTACAAATTTGAACAAAACCAATTACTTGTCTATACGATGCCTGACCATAAATCTGAAATAGTCATTTCATCAGAACAACTTACGCCGGCAGGGAAATCAGAACCAATAGATGTTGCTTATTTTTCATTTTCATCAGATATGAAAAAGGTGTTGTTGTTTACAAATACAAAAAAAGTTTGGAGGCTAAATACCAGAGGCGACTATTGGGTTTTTGATTTTAAAACAAATGCATTAAGTCAAATTGGGAAAAGTCTTCCTTCTTCATCTTTAATGTTTGCAAAATTTTCTCCGGACGGAAATAATATCGCATATGTCTCGGAAAACAATTTGTATAATGAAGATTATAAAAGTGGTAATATTACTGCCTTAACAACAAATGGTACTGTTTCTTTAATTAATGGTACTTTCGATTGGGCATATGAAGAAGAGTTTTCATGTAGAGATGGCTTTCGTTGGAGTCCTGACAGTAAGTCTATTGCCTATTGGCAAATTGATGCAGATGCCATAAAAAAATTCTATATGATAAATAATACAGACTCTGTTTATTCACGAATAGTGCCCCTTGAATATCCTAAAGTTGGTGAAACTCCATCAGTATGTAAAGTCGGAGTTGTAAGCCTTTCAGATAAGAAAACAACCTGGATGAATGTCCCTGGTGATCCTTCTCAGAATTATCTGGTCAGAATGGAGTTTATCCCAAATACTACCATGCTTCTAATACAACAATTAAACAGAAAACAAAACATTAGTAAATTGTACATTGCAGATGCCCTTCAAGGTGATACAAGAGTTATTTTCGAAGAAACGGATGAAGCCTGGATTGATTTATTTAAAGTGGGGAATAGACGTAAAATTGACTATACAAATAGTTTTAGTTTTCTAACTAAAACCAATAGTATTCTTTGGGCATCTGAAAAAGATGGATGGAGGCACTTATACCAAATTTCTCTGGAAGGTAAACCAGAGGTTCTTGTTACGAATGGGGAATATGATGTGATTGATTTAAAGTATATTGACTCTAAAGAAGGGTATGTGTACTATTTAGCTTCACCGGAAAATGCTACACAACAATATCTTTACCGATCTAAACTAAATGGAAAAGGAAAAAATGAGCTACTAAGTCCCGAATCCTTAATTGGTAGCCACGATTATTTCTTTTCTTATAATGGTAAATATGCTGAGCATACTTTTTCTAACCACTATACTCAGAAAGCCAGAGAGTTTATTGTCGTTTCAAATCATAAGGCTATCAACCCCAAAGAGAGTATTGCTAACCGGTTAGAAAAATTGCAAAAGAAAGCAACAACCGAGTTTTTCACAATTACTACATCCGATAATGTTGAAATGGATGGTTGGATGGTAAAACCAACAGATTTCGATCCTGATAAAAAATATCCGGTGGTATTTTATGTGTATTCAGAACCAGCCTCTACAACAGTTAAAGATGTTTATAACGTTAGTAGAAATATACATTACAATGGAAATATGGCCAATGATGGCTATATCTACATTTCATTAGATAACAGAGGTACTCCTGCACCTAAAGGACGTAAATGGAGAAAGTCAATTTATCGAAAAATGGGTGTGATTAATATCCATGATCAGGCAATGGCAGCTAAAGAAATTTTGAAATGGGATTTTGTGGATCCTGACCGGGTAGCCGTTTGGGGGCATAGCGGAGGTGCATCTGCTACACTGAATTTGATGTTTCAATATCCTGAGATATACAAAACCGGAATTGCAATCGCGGCGGTAGTAAATCAATTGACGTATGATAATATTTATCAGGAACGTTATATGGGATTACCACAGGAAAACAGAGAAGATTTTATTCTGGGTTCACCTATTACCTATGCGAAAAATCTTGAAGGAAATTTACTTTATATCCATGGTACCGGTGATGATAATGTGCATTATCAAAATGCAGAATTGTTATTAAATGAATTAATAAAATATAACAAACAGTTTCAGTTTATGCCTTATCCAAACAGGTCTCATTCAGTTAGAGAAGGTGAAGGTACTTCTGAACATTTATCAACTTTATACACGAATTTTTTAAAGCTACATTGCCCTCCCGGAGGTAGATAAGTTTTGGTTAAGGACATTCAATGATAACTGTTGTTTCTATATCAGGAAGTATCAGTTTGGATATTCCACAGTAGAGATTTATACACAACAACTTAAACTTTTCCTTCTTAGGGTTTGGCAAACTGCCAAAACTCCTCTTTGGTCCAGCGCTCGGTTTTGTCGGTGCCGAGGTATATGCCATTGTCGGCAATTTTCTGGAAATAGGCTGTGTCGGCGTT